>CAYGCR010000001.1:0-98215 GCA_964348415.1 uncultured Ignavibacteria bacterium
TGCTGGCGACCTCAATGATGACGGTTACGACGATGTCATGATCAGTGCCCCTTTTTACCCAGGTGGTATGGGTACTGGGAGGGTTTACATCTATTTTGGCGGCGAGAACATGAACAATCAAGCCGACATTTGCATTCAGGGCGGGGAGGAAGACTGTTTAGGGAACTCGACGGCTGGCCTCGGCGATGTCAACCAGGATGGCTACGACGATGTCTTGGTAGGGGCTCCCACCGACGGCCCTACTCAGTTTGAGGGTCGAGCCTCCATATATTTTGGTGGCGACCCGATGGATACCGTCGCGGATGTCACCTTCTGGGGGGATTCGGCCAGTTTTCGCAATGTAGGATTTCATATAGGGGCCGCTGGAGATGTGAATGGGGACATTGTGCCGGACATTATGGTCGTAGGGGGATACGAAGACAAGAGGCTAAAGATCTTTCTCGGTGGAGCTATCATCGATACTTTGCCCCACATCACGCTGGGAGGATCGCACGCTATCTCTAAGGCAGGAGACCTCAACAAGGACGGATTTGGCGACATAATGGTTAGCGGGACCATCTTTTACGGGGGCGACCCCATGGATTCACTGCCAGATCTCAACCTCCCCACAGGCGGAATGGAGGTCGCACACGCTGGAGACATAAATGGAGATGGCTACGACGAAGTCTTGCTGTCTACGACAGGAGACACAACTGCGAACGGAAATGTCTTCATATTCACATCCAGGCCGGCCTCATCGGTCAGAGGTCAAGAAGACCAACCAGTGAAAGGATTTCTCTTGTCTCAAAATTACCCGAATCCATTCAATTCAAGTACAGCAATCCGATTTTCCATTAGCTCCTCGACGCTTCAAGGTCGTCCCCAGGTGACATTGAGAGTTTACAACATTCGTGGGCAGTTGATGAGAACACTGTTAAATGAGGAGAAGGAATGTGGGGCTTATCAAATAGTCTGGAATGGGAAAGACAACTGGGGAAGAAGGGTTGCAAGTGGGATCTATTTCTATCAACTAGGAGCAGGAGATTTTGCCGAAACAAAGAAGATGCTGCTGCTCAAGTAGCCACCCATGAATAGAACAGAAAGAATAGCCCCAACCGCAGGAGTGCTGCGGCTGTTCTTTTCTACCTTGTCTGAGTAGGACGTACTCGAAGTGCTACTCTTGACCTCTCGGCCTCCGGCCCGAGAGGTCGCTCAAACACAAAACGCATCCGTTTCGCATCTGGTGCAGTCGTCTTGTAAGGACCAGAGGCGAAGCACAACGCGTCGTCTTCCGCGAGAAGCTTTGGCACCAGACGGCGTATGGTGCCCGCCTGAACAAGAAAAGTGGGTGCGTAAGGTACCTAGTCTCCTGACCGTGGACAGCGGCAGCTTTTCCAATGATCCAGTAATTCTGCATACCCGTGTTTTCGGGTTCCTATGGGTTGTCATTGCGGGGGCCTGGCTCTGGGCTGGGGTAGGTAGAAACCCCACTTTCTTGCCCGTTAATTAAGTGCTGCGCAAGAAAAGTTCTTGGCAGGTTGGGTGGTGGATCATATATTAGGCGCGGATCTTACAAGAAACGAATCCGTTTAGAGTGCAGTATCAACCAAAGATACGACTCTTGATACTGGAACCCAAACGAGAGTAAGGCCTCGACTCTTGGGCAAAGTGCTTCGCGGCACGAAACGCATCAGCTGAATCTCGTTTGTGACAGTACTGAAGAAAACTTCTTCTGTGCGTGAGATGATTCACAAATCACGGATGATAATAGTACTTCCCTTGCTTTTCGCTTTCTTTAGATGTGCTCCCGAAGGGAGCAGATCAATACCGCCTGAGCTGAAAGATAAGATAGTCTTCCTTTGTTCTGATGGTCTTTGCACGATTAATCCTGATGGAACCGACCTGAAGGTGATCGTTCCTCCAGACAGTGGTGCGCCCTTTTCAAACCCACGATGGTCGCCCGACAAGCGCAGAATCGGTTTTACTGGACGTGTTGCGGGTCAGGCTCGGATTATGGTGGTTGATTCCGATGGCTCTAAGCGGAGAGTTTTCCATTTGCCCGACGAGAAGGGATTTACGAAGAAGGATACCAGGTCTAAGCGAAAAGTGTTGCGACCTGTGAGAAAAGATACATCGAAGATGAAGACTGCCCCGCCGGTGGTATCTTTAGGTCCATACGACCTTTATTTCTCGGACTGGTCCCCAAATGGACGGTACATCTCTGGCGCTCTTCCCGGCGGTTTGGACGCTTCAGGGGAAATACTCATAATTGATATCAAAAGGAACGCATGGCTACGCGTGCAAGATGGACTATTCTCCAGATTTTGCGGAGAGAATAGGATTCTCTGGGCCAGGCCACTAGGGTCCTCCTGGACAGCGGAGAACGACATAGTGTATTACGATATCAAAAAGGAGAAATTAACCCAACTAGCCTTTGACTCCATGTTTATTCTTGACAAGCCTGTTCCTTCTCCCGATGGCAAGAGAGTCGCATACACCTTTAGCTCTGTCGATCACAGAGGCGAGCTGTGGATAGTTGATATAGATGGATCAAATCCGATTAGGCTGCTTGGTGAGGAAGACTTTGATGACCAGTACTTATCGAACATTTCATTTTCTCCGGATGCCAACTCCATTCTGTTCATTCCCGTTAAGAAGAGGGGGTACGATCTTGAACTGAGAGGAGCTATTCACATCCTGGATGCGGATGGAAATAATCTACGTGCGATAACGGATGTGATTGCTAAGTGGCGTGGAGGAGTCAGCTGGTCCCCTGACGGAACGCAGATCGTTTTTACCTCAGATAGAGACGGGAACGACGAGCTTTATATCGTTAACGCCGACGGTTCTGGTCTTAGAAGATTGACTAGCAATACCGCGATGGACTGTTGTCCTGATTGGTAGCAGAGCCTAGAATTCGTAGGGCGGGCACCCCGGCCCCCGCTAAAGGCTGCGGGGCTTGGAGCCTCGCCTACGAGGTCGTAATGTGAGCAGAACGATGCCCAAGTCATATTGGATTGTATTTGCCCTTCTGACCTTGATTCTTTTCGGGTGTGCAACAGAGGGAAGGAAGTCCATACCTCCTGAGTTGGAGAACAGGATAGTTTTCCTTTGCTCCGAAGGTATCTGTACGATTAACCCGGATGGGACTGAATCGAGAGTTATCGTTCCTTCTGATAGCGGGGGACCATTCTCAAATGCGCAATGGTCGCCTGACAAGCGGAGGATTGGTTTTACCGGATACGTTGACGGACAAGCTCGGGTAATGCTGGTCGAATCTGATGGATCCAACCGGCGGATTTTTCCGTCGCCTAAAGAAGAGACGCCGGACAGGAGAACCCGGGGAACGAGAAGGGTAGCTCTGGCTCCCTACCAGGTGAATTTTTCAGCTTGGTCACCAGAGGGCCGGAGGTTGTCGGCTGGCTTGTTCGCAGGTTTGGATAATACGGGTACTGTCGTGATTATGGACACAAAAGGAAAGGAGCTGTTTCGGACGATACTAGGAGCGTACGCCCGATTCTGCCGGGAGGACGAGATTGTCTTCGCCACGTCAACCAGTCCGTTTTCCTCCCCCGAAAATGATATCATTAGCCTGAATCTTGCCAACGGGACAAAGAAGAACTTGACCACCGGTCGTAAGCATACCTACTTTCCGCCTGTTGTCTCTCCCGATGGAAAGAGAGTAGCTTACACGTTTGACCCTCTTCGGGGGCCCGGTGAGCTCTGGATCATGGAGGTGGATGGATCGAATAAGCGAAGATTAGCAGGCGGGGATAGAGATTTTCTGGGTCGTTATCTGCCGATCGTCTCTTTTTCCCCGGATGGTAGCAAGATTCTATTCGTTGCTGCCAAGCTACGCGAAGAGACTGCAGCTCTCTATACCGTAGATGTGGACGGGGCCAATCTAACAAAGATAACGGACGAGATTGTGAAATCCCGGGGAGGAGCGAGTTGGTCTCCTGACGGAACGCGGATTGTTTTCACCTCAAACAAAGACGGAAACGATGAGCTTTATATCGTTAACGCCGACGGCTCTGGTCTTAGAAGATTGACTAGCAATACTACCAGGGACTGCTGCCCCGACTGGTGAATCCAGTCCGCAATGCCGTCTACAAACTGATGCTTGCGCTTCCGAAATCGCGCATATTGGATCATTTGAATTGGCAGGTCGATAAATCGGCAGGAGGTTCCACCCCACATGGAGGGAGGCGTTATGTACAGAGGCCAAATCATCGTCTTGGCTGGAGCGCTTTTCCTTATACTTTCCGCGGGAAGTGTGTCTTCTTCTAAGCCGAAGGTCCCAAGCAAGGATATAGACATGCACCTGGATTTACCAGCAGACCTTGAGCTGGGGCAGGAGTACGCCGTGAATTTCAAGTTCACCCCGAGAGAAGAGATAGAGCACCGGAATGATCTTGATGACTTCGCCAAGATCTCAGTCCCGCCCGGGATCGAAATCGTTAGCGGAACACCGCAATGGAAGGGGAGGCTACTGCTTAACAAAACCGAGACAATCCAGGTAGTCATTAAGGTTGCCCAGCCTGGCCGCTATACACTCCACGGCGTGGTCAAGTCCTGCGCTATCGATACCCGTCACGTCCAAGAGGACCCGCAGATACACAGATTGAAACCGCGAGTGACGGAGACCGTATTCGGTGGGATGTTTCGGTACCGAAACGTTGTCTCCCAGTCATTTCAGGTTGGAGAAGGAGACGGTTTGGTCGAAGTCTGGTCTGTAGACGGTAAGACGGGAGAGGTAAAGAGGCTTGAGGTCCCACGAGAGTCCCTCAAGCACAAACTCCCAGAAGGACCTCCCCGAGGCAATGAGGATATTAGAACGATAGGGAAGGACTTGCACAGCCTTACACAGGAACAGGATCGAGGCGAACCGAGGGAGTACGGATTTCGGATTGGTCGGCAACAACCTAGGCTGAAGGAAGAGAATGCCCTCAGCGCGGGCGCTGTTAGGCTCGGCAAAGGAGAATCAGCTACCATCTTTCTTTTTGAGGGAGAAGAGAAATGCGTAGCGGAAGCGGAGTTCAGTGTGACAGGAGATTGTTGTGAGTTGACGAAACTGCCTACGGGCAAGGCAGTCGTCACTGGCAAGAGCCAGATGGGCCGCTGTAAGATTATCGCTACCCACCGCGGTGTAAAATATCTGATCAACGTGTTTGTTGTGCCGAATCCGACGAAAGAGCCTACAACCGCGCCCCAAGGATGGTACAAATACGAGCGTTTCTTTCAGTACGTCAATAACTCGGAGGAACAGATCCTGACGGACGATATCAAGGTGATCCTTGAATACTGGGATGCGTGGTAGCAGAGCTTACTACTCGTAGGGCGGGCACCCCCGCTTACGAACATCTTGTATTCCCACAAATAAGAAAACCGCCGGAACCCAAAGCTAATCAGGATTCCGGCGGTTTGAAGTTTGCCCACAAGAGCCTTCGACAAGGGTCAGCCCCTTAGAAGTGGGCGTTCACCCCGATGTGCTCCCCGGTAGAGAGGTACAGCCACAGGTGGATAGTGTGAGTCTTCTCGGTCCACTTGTGGAGGATCACGTTGGCAGCGTAGGGGTCAACCGCAGTCTGTGCTGCCCAGCTCTCGTTGGTCTGCCAGTGCGGGGTGGCCTTCTTGAACTCCACGCGGTCGATCACCACGGCCGGGTCGGCTTGAATGATCTGGATGGTGATTATGTCAGCATCCACGCAGTCGCAGAAGGAGGAGGTAAAGGTTACCTCTCCCGCCACATCCAGCGTCTCTACCTCTGTTTCGCACACGTCCCAGGCATGAGCGGTAACAGGGGAGAAGATGCCCACGCAGAGGGCCAGCACGAGAAAGGAAAGCTTCTTCACTTCGGTTCTCACCTCCCTTCGGTTCACGCAAGAGGTATCGACCTGGAAAAGTTCAATCTTTAGAAAAACGGAAAAAAAGTGCCTGAACCTGGAGAATTAGGTGAGGGACTGAACGGTTAATTGAAACAAGGGTTGAGAATCTTCTGGGTGTCATTTTTGGGACAATCTAGTTGTTAAGTAGATTGGCGATTTGCCGATAAGAAAAACTGTAGAAAGAAAGGCTTCACAGAGGATAGCTGGCTTGAGTAAAGGAACCTTTCGGTTCTCACCTCCTTTGCTTCGACCGAGCTATCCTCTTTTTTTGCCTGCTCTTTGCTGTCTTGACGATACCCCAGGTGAATACGCCAAGACCGCTTCACGCCCAAAGCCTCAGCATCAGGTGGAAATTCTGTTCGGGAGATAGCGGCCAGAGCGGACCAATCCGACCCTGAGCTGAAGTCTCTATCTGCGCATATGTCTTCCACACGAGATAGAGCAAACATGCAAGGGACAGTATGGTCAATTTCCCATACTCTGTTGTATCAACTCAAGGTTTCACGCAGGCAAAAGGGGCTGGTCTTTCGTGTCCAATTTTTTCCTCCGGAGTTCCAAACAATTAACAGGATGAAGAATATAGGCTTGCGTGAGTCAGCAGGCGAGTCGAAAGAGTATGAGCTTGGGCATGGAGGTTGCTGTTAGGTTGGCCGGAGGCTCTAACAGGAGGCTAAAAAGATGAAAGAGAAACTGACAAGGACTTTTCTGAACCGGAAGGGGATGACCCTGCTGGAAGTGATGATCGCCATGCTCATCCTGGCTCTGGGGGTCTTGGGCCTGGCACCGATGATTGTCGTATCCATGTTCGGTAACTCATACTCCAATCAAGTGACCACAGCCGATGCCATAGCTATGGATAGGTTCGAAGAGATCAAAACCTGGTATCACATCAGCACGCTTCCATATTCCCAAACGGTAAACAACATCCGAGACATCTTTACAAGGCAGACCCAAATACATGACAACGGGACGGATGGTTCCGTTCCTGCCGGAGTGTATAGAATTCGAGTAACGGTAAGTTGGACGGATCAAGAGCAGGTATCAAGGTCAATTACCTATTTTACCTATAAAGCCAAGATTTGATCCGGGGAGGAGAGATGGTTAGAATAAAAGATCAAAAGGGAATAAGCTTGCTGGAACTTCTTATTGCCGGTCTCCTGACTTTTATCGTGGGTAGCGTGGCCCTGGAATTCTACTCAGCCCAGCACAGCCAGTGGCTGGCTCAGACGGACATCTCGGACATGCAGCAGAACGCCAGAGCGCTTAAAAGCGAACTGACTGGCAGCATCAGGTCCGCGGGTTACGGGATCATAACCGGTCATCCCAGGATTGCGGTGAGCTCGACCACTTTGACCGTTTATCGTAAGGACTCCACCAAGATAGATACGGTGCGGTACTACGTTTCCTGGGCAGACTCTGCCCACCCCGCTTTCGTAAAGCAGATCAATCAAGACAGTGCGCAGGTCTTTGCCGAGGACATCGAATTGGCACAATTTACGCGGACCGGTAACGTGATTACTGTCCGCCTGGTGGCGAGGGAAAGCCGGAAAGACCCCGAATATGCTTTGGACGGGTATCGCCGGAGGACGCTGGTGGTAAGTGCAGAAGCCAGAAACAAAATGTAAATATCTCAGGAGGTAAAAAAATGCTGAAAAGGCTACGAAAAAATGACGGATCAGCCTTGCTGATGGCGCTTTTGATC
The DNA here is from genome assembly GCA_964348415.1 of uncultured Ignavibacteria bacterium. GTDB lineage: Bacteria > Zixibacteria > MSB-5A5 > MSB-5A5 > SM1-73 > SM23-73-3. The sequence continues at coordinate 7,570 of CAYGCR010000001.1, forward strand.
ATGTTGATGCTGACCCTGATCTTTGCCGCTGCCGTCACAACCTCGGTGACTGACATTGACATCGCAAAGAACCAGAAGGAGAAAACGCTCGCGTTTTATACGGCCGAGGCGGGGCTCGAGATGGCTTTAGGAGTTATGAGAACAAACTTCAATAAACTGGAGAACGATACGCTGGAGGCTCTGATCAACGCCAACAACGTGGTTGGTGAGGGAAGCTTCAGCGTGGGTATTACTGGAACGTCTCCCTTCAAAACCCTGACCTCTAACGGATCCAACCGGGACGGCAAAGCCATTTTGCAGGTGACGGTGAAAAGACAGAGAAAGGCGGTGAATATATGGGATAACATCGTCTTCGCCGGAACCGGCCAGGCCGGAGGCGTACTTAACGGAAACGTAAACCTGCACGGTTCGGTACACATCCTGGGTGATAGCCTGGGCGACGGGGCTGTGGCCATGGCCATGAGCGGAGACGGCAACGTATTCAATAACTATTCGGGTATCAATGCCGCCCTCTCCTCTCGCCTGCCTCCCCTAGATACGACCACCTTTAACGGCGAGGTGGTAAGCACGCTGAATGCGGAGCTGAGAGTCAAACGAGGACGCGTGGATATTTCGGGCTCCTCGTACGCAGGCTTCCCTGACGTACCCGGCGGTTCCCCCCAGTTAAAAGAGACTCTGGACGGCTGCTACGTGACCGACGGATACGGCGGCAATCAGGGAGCGTACAGCGTGAATTCGGACAACGGTGCCAATGAAGGTTACGACGTGGGAGACGCGATAAACCTCCCGGATCTGAACGATTCCTACACCGACCCCAACACCGGAACCACCTACGCGACCTACCTGAATTATCTGCGCAGCAATGCCCTGGTGATTGACGGGGACTTGACCCTGAGACCGGGAGAGCCAATGACTGGCCTGTCCAGCGAGTTTGGCAGCATCTCTTTCGACGCCAGTGGGAATCTGCAAATCAGCGGCATCGTCTATGTTACCGGAAATATCGGAATCGAATCTGGGCGCGGCCAATTGACACATACGCCGGTGATCTTTGACGGAAAGGGGACCTTAGTCTCCCAACAGAATATTTCGGTGAGCACGCACCTGCTCTCTAACGGAAGCTTTCCTTCCGATGATGTGATCGGATTCATAGCTGCTAATGATGTGGGGATAGGCACTGGCCAGGGTGATGCCCAGCTAAACGTGATGGGGGTCTTTTTCGCGCAGGACCAGATCACCAACAAGAAGCAGAATCAGCTGGCCGGAGCGATGGTTTCTAACTACTTCCAGATTGATAACGTGCCCGATCTATTTCAGGTTCCCGCGTTGCTCGACCACATGCCGCCGGGAATGCCCGGAAGCCTGACAATTGATATTTACACCTACAAGGTTGTTCCCGGAACCTGGCGTGAACTGTGATGAGAAGGAGGCCAAAATGAAGAGGAAACTTAACCAGAAAGGCTTGACCGTCCTTGAGCTTACCGTGGTGGCGGTGGCAGTCGGAGTGATCTCAACGCTGGCCATACCACAGTTCGGGAAGGTAATGGAGAGGTTAAAGCTGAAAACCGCAGGAAGGGACGTGATTTCAGCATTGAGATTGGCAAGGTCCAGCGCCGTTTCACAAAAGGATCAGTTCGGAGTCTACTTCGATTATAACTCAGGCCAGTATTTTCTTTTTCACGATTCGGCGAACCCGTCGTCTTACACCTATGATATGGGTTTAGACTCCGTAGTCATGACGGGCGACTTGCCCGGGAATGTCAATTTCGGATACGTCAGTTTTCCCGGTTTGGCTGTCGTCTTCAAGCCCGATGGCTGCGCCTCAAATAGTGGCCACGTGGGAATCTACAGCTACGGAGAATGTTACGGTTATCTGGCGGTCGACGTACTGGCCAGCACCGGCAGAGTAAAACTCTTACCAGGCTATCAGTGTGAAGGTAGTTACTGATTAGCGAATCTGTAAAGCACCTGGAAGATCCGACCACAGACTGACGGTTCCCGAAACGATGGTGCCAGATCCCGCCGGAGAACTGTAATTGTGTTGAGCGACTCCCCCGGGGCACGGACACCACCTACGCTCCGCGAAAATTCTTGCGAAGCCGCACACACGGCTGAAGATGGGCCGTTCTTGCCGGTGTTCCTCAAAACTCTAAACAAATCTTTGCCGCAGCCGTATGTTAAGTAATTCCGGACTTGACGTGTCAAGCCATCCTGTATTTGACTTCAAAAGGTTGTAAAGGATCGGAATGAGCTCAAGGAAGTTGAAAGCTGTTCTGTTTGACATGGGAAGTACGCTCATTGAGTTCGAGAACTCAACCTGGGACATTTTGGGCAAAGCGTGCGCAGCAAACGGTTATGAGTTTCTAAGGCGCAGAAACCTGAATCTGCCCGGGTTCGAAGAGTTTTCTGAACTGCTGAACAAAGAGTTCTTAAAAGCCAGAAGCGAGGTACAGGACAATCTCGGGGAATTTCGGGTTGAGAAGGTGGCCTTAAATTTCTTCGGCGTACTGAACCTGAGCACCTCCGACGGGCTGTATCATAGTTTCCTAGAGGTCTACTATAAGCCGATAAGCGACCAGCTGACCCTGATAGACGGGGCGGAAGATGTTCTGAAGTATTTCAAAGAGAAGAATCTGCGAATCGGCCTGGTATCCAACACCATCTTCCCGGCAAGTTTTCACCTCAAGGAGCTTAGGAGATTTGGGCTTTATCCATATCTAGACGGGCATCTATTCTCCTCCCAGGTCGGGGTGAGAAAGCCTCACCCTCAGATTTTCGTGCAGGCACTGGACGAGCTGAACACGCATCCGTCAAACGCCGTTTTTGTGGGAGACAGATTGGTGGAGGACGTGGGAGGTGCGCAGAATGTGGGAATGAAGGGGATACTGAGACATCACGAGAACAGAGACTACTCCGCTGCGATAACTCCCGATGCCCGGATAGATCATCTGAACGATCTTCCGGAGGCGGTGTTAAGTCTTTTTGCAAACTGAGCGATAAGATGTACAGGTTGCATAGTGGACTAAGGGCCTGTTGTCGCCCATTCCGATGGGCGACAAAATCAATTCAAGGGGATACTGCGTATTGTAACCGAAATCGGGTACCACCAAGAAAGTGAGGATATCAAAATGGCTCTTAGGTTCTATAACACTCTGACGAGAATGAAAGACGAGTTCCACACGGTTCATCCGGGTGAGGTCAAGATGTACACCTGCGGGCCCACCGTCTACGACTTCGCTCATATCGGTAACTTCAGAGCTTATGTTTTCGCCGACGTACTGCGCCGGTATCTGGAGTACAAGGGCTACAAGGTTACTCAAGTCGTTAACGTGACCGACGTGGACGACAGGACCATCGACGGATCGCAAAAGCAAGGAATTCCGCTGGAGAAGTACACCAAGAAGTATAAGGACGCCTTCTTCGAGGACCTAAATAGCCTGAACATCAAGCCGGCCGAAGTCTATCCGGAAGCGACCGGACACATAAGAGAGATGGAGGCGTTGGTCAAGAGTCTTCTGGATAAGGGGCACGCGTACGAGAACGAAGGCTCCACTTACTTCAGAATAGCCAGTTTTCCCCAGTACGGCAAGTTGTCCCACATGGACATGTCAGGCCTGAAGGCTGGTGCCAGAGTAGCAGCTGACGAATACGACAAAGAGCAGGTGGCAGATTTCGCGCTGTGGAAAGGATGGGACGAAAAAGATGGACCGGTCTTCTGGGAGACGGAGGTAGGAAAAGGTCGCCCCGGATGGCACATCGAGTGCTCAGCCATGAGCATGAAGTACTTGGGCCAGCACTTCGACATCCATACCGGCGGGGTGGACCTCATCTTCCCCCATCATGAGAACGAAATCGCCCAGTCAGAATCTGCTACTGGAGAGAAGTTCGTCAATTTCTGGCTGCATAACGAACACCTGATGGTGGAGGGAAGGAGGATGGCGAAACGCTACGGAAATTACTACGCCTTGCGCGATCTTCTGGATAAGGGATATAATCCCATCGCCATAAGGTACTTGCTTATGGCCACGCACCACCGGCAACAGTTGAATTTCACCTTCGACGGTCTGGAAGCAGCCAAGAACGCCCTTCAAAGGCTGTATGATTTTGTCGACAATCTTAGGCTGGTCAGTGGCGAAAAAGACGATCCCGAAATAGATCAGATCTTACAGAAGGCGAAGGATGACTTCGAAGAAGCATTAGATGATGATCTGAACGCTTCTGAGGCTCTGGGTGTCGTCTTTACGCTGGTCAAAGACGTGAATCGATTGATGGATGAGAAAAAGATTTCCACCTCCGGTGCCAATAAGGTTCTGGGATTGACTGACTCTTTTGACTCTGTCTTTGGTTTGTTGAGAAGAGAAGAGCTGATTTTGGATGAAGAGATAAAAGCGTTGATTGAGAAAAGGACCCAAGCCAGAAAGGCAAAAGACTTCAAGCTGGCAGATCAGATAAGAAAAGATCTTGAGGAGAGAGGTATTATTCTGGAGGATACGCCTGAAGGAACAAAGTGGAAGAAGAAAATGTAGGACGCACTCCAGACTTTGGGTCTGATTTCTGGCAAAAGTCGCCCCGTTCCGGTTTCAACATCATCTCAGTCAGGGACGGGGCGCTTCTATGGAAGGGAACAATGAGGAGCAGATGTCTGTTTCGTGTTCTCTTCTGAGACTTAGTTTGTTGTTGACTTAACAGACAGGGAAGACTATATTGCCGACGACAGAAAATAGAGTATTGCGCCTATAGCTCAACTGGATAGAGCATCTGACTTCGGATCAGAGGGTTGGGGGTTCGAGTCCCTCTAGGCGCGACCCCGCCGAAGGCGGGACGGTTCACAGAATACAGTCTACGGTTCACGGTTGAAACGGTTTTGGTTTTTACCGTCAACTGAGAACCGTAAACCGGCGAAGCCCGTCCCCATCGTCTAGCCTGGTCTAGGACACCGCCCTTTCACGGCGGCGACACGAGTTCAAATCTCGTTGGGGACGCTTTTTGGGTTAGCGCCGATCCTTTCCCTGCCAAGATGGAGGTTTCTTGAAGATCTGCCCGGCGCGAAGGAACGTGTGGAACCCCAGTCAAGCGAGCAGGAGAACCAACCCTAACGAGTCTCATACCAGAACTGAAGGGAGAAAAACGAGAGGCTCTCCGGATCGAACACACCTCGCCTGGACAGGTATTTTTTTAAAGATATTTTGACAAAAGAGAGTATTTTAGTATATTTTGTTAGACCAAGAGCGTCGGCTGAGACTTTTAGATTGGGTTTGGGTGCACTGCTCTTGACAGGACGTGCATGACAAGCGGACCGGGATGCTGTTGTTTGTCATGTTTTTCTGAAGAGACAACGATGTTAACCCCGGCCTCATTTTAAGGGGACACTCTTCATTGAGCAAGAAAACCATCCTTTGCGTGACTCTTTCCGCTTTCCTGACGCTGGAACTTCTCTCCTCTTGCGCCGAGAGGGAAGACGAAGGGTCCATAAGAGTCGGCGTTGTCCTTCCGCTCTCTGGCGAGCTCTCCACGTACGGAAACGAGTGCCTCAAGGGGATCGTTCTGAGGTTGGATGAGGCTAACCGTGAAGGAGGGGTTCGGGGCAGAAAGTTAAGCTACGTTAGCGAAGACAACCAGGGAGATCCTTTGAAGACGGCAAACGCGGTTGACCTTCTGGCCAAGGATGACCGGGTGTTGGCCATCATGGGTGCTGGCATCAGCGAGAACACCTTGGCCGGTGCCTCAGTGGCCCAACATCTAAAGGTCCCGTTGCTTGCTCCGCTGGCCACCAGCCCGGTGATAACCGAGGTGGGAGATTATATCTCCCGAATCTGCTTCATCGACCCCTATCAGGGAAGCGCGCTGGCTAATTTCGCCTTCTCCTTCTTGAAGCTGAAGAAGACCGCGGTGTTGACCAGGGAGGAAGATCAGTACAGCGAGGGATTAACGGAGTACTTCATAAAGAGTTATCGTCAGATGGGAGGTGAGATAGTCTCTCACCAGTATTATAAGGGAGAGGAGACAGATTTTGTCTCCCGGCTGAAACAAATCCAGGAGAAACAGCCCGAGGCTATCTTCGTCCCCGGCTATTGGAGCGAAGCCGCAGCCATCTTCAAGCAGGCAAAGAAGTTGGGGCTGGAACTCTTCCTGCTGGGGGGAGATGGATGGGAGTCGCCGGACTTCTTCAGAGAGGTGGGGGCCGAGTTGGAGGAGACCGACAAGATCTATATCACCAGCCATTTCTCTGTTGAAAACGTCGATGTCCGGGCCAAGAAGTTCGTCGAGGACTACAGAAAAGTCCACGGCGAGGAACCATCAGCTCCCGCAGCCTTGGGATACGATGCGGCCGGAGTCCTGATCGACGCCTTGAAGCGGACACCCCAGCTATCCAGGGATGCTTTGAAGGACGCTATAAACACTACATCCAACTTCCCCGGGGTGACCGGCACTATCACCCTGAATGAGAAGAGAAACGCGGTCAAGCCGATAGTCATATTGAAACCGTACAAGGGCAAGTTCATCTACTTTGCCACGTCCACCGGGTTTTAGCAGCATGCCCTGATCCTGGAGGAGGCACAGGTCACATGAGGATAAAAGAGAAGGCGATAGTCCTAATTCTGTTGTTAGTGATCTCCTCTCTCTGGTGGGTCCGGACCTCTTCTCAGACGTCCTACAATCCAGACCTCTACGGAATCAGCAGGTATCGTTATACCTCCGCCCAGGTCTGCAAGCAGTGTCACACTCAGATCTACCGGATCTGGTCACAGTCCATGCACGCCAAAGGGATTGAGGATCCCGTCTTCAAGGCGGACTACCTCTCCGCCATCATGGAGGAGGGGGAAGAGATAAAAAGCTATTGTCTCTCCTGTCATGTGCCGACGGTGAAGAAGACCGCTGACTATACAATCAAGCGGGAGATCTCCAAGGAGGGGGTTACCTGTGATTTCTGCCACTCCATCTCCGCGGTGGATCTGTCCAATCCGGACGAGCCTTTCGAGATGGACATAGGTGAGCGAAAATACGGACCTTATGAGGATGCCGATTCTCCCGCTCACGCCACAGTGCCGTCCAAGATGCATACCGAGTCGGAGTTTTGCGGAGGCTGTCACGAGCTGGTGAATAAGAACGGAGCTTTGATCATGGGCACCTATTCCGAGTGGAAGGAGAGCCCCTATCCGGCCAAGGGAATCCACTGCCAGAATTGTCACATGCCCACGATATTCGGCATGCCTGTGGTGGATCCTAAGATAAAGAAGACCGATCACATGCTCACCGCGCACGAGTTCCTGGGAGGACACTCGCAGATCAACCTGGCGCACGCGGCTCAGGTTGAGACCGACGTGGAGATCAAAGGGAATAAGGCCACGGTCATCACTTATGTTACCAATGCGGAGTCGGGTCACAAGCTCCCCACGGGTACGCCCTCCCGAAAGGTGATTCTGGAGACGAGAATCACGGACAATTCGGGTAACATTTTGGCGGAAACGAAGAAGGTATATCGGAAGGTGCTGGTGGACGAAAACGGGGTGATCCTGGAGAAGAGCTTCGACATGATCCTGAAGGCCAAAAGCATATTCAGAGACAATAGAATCGCCCCCAAGGAGACCCGGAAGGAAGAGTTCGTCTTTGACATCCCCAAGGGTGTCAAATCCTTCCAGGTGGAAAGCACCTTGAAATACGAGTTCTTCACGCCTATAATCACCACCAGAAAGATGGAAGTGGAGATGGCACAGGATTCCAAGTCGATATCGATCAAATGATCTGCTTCGACCTTGAATCCGTCAGTAGCGTTGCTGACAAAGTATCCTCAAAAGACCGTAACTCCCGAAAAAACGCGAAAGCATGAAAAGACTGATTCTTGGCATCATCGGCTTGGTCTTTCTGATCATTGTTGTCAGTGCTACGGGGTGGCTCCAAATCGGAGCCACCAGACAGCCAATCGCGTTCAATCACTCAAAACACGCAGAGCAAGGCTTGGAATGTGTGGATTGCCACAAGTATGTGACGAAACACAAATTCGCTGGATTGCCTAATATCGAAACCTGCTCCGAGTGTCATGAGGAGAGGCTCACTGAGAGCAAGGAGGAGGAGAAGCTGGTCCGGTTCATCCAAGATGATGTTCTCATACCCTGGAGCAGCGTTTATCGGCAGCCGGACCACGTCTATTACTCCCATGCCGTCCACGTGGTTTTGGCTGGTCTGGAGTGCCAGAATTGTCACGGGAATATCGCAGAAAGGGAGACTCCCCCGAAAAGGCCGGCGGTGAACATGTCCATGGACTTCTGCATGGATTGCCATCGGAGGCAAAATGCCACTCTGGACTGTCTGGCCTGTCATATTTGAGAGAGATTAGAAGATGCGCGTGTCACGAAGAGAGTTTTTGACGTTCCTTTCCACGGTAGGCTTATCGTCGTCCCTTCTTGGCTACCTTCCTCGGAGTCTGAGGGCTCAAACGGAGGTGAGGCAGTCCAATCTCCCCCTGCTGGAAGACTGGGTGCCTTCCGTTTGCCGACAGTGTCCGGGAGGATGCGGCATCCTGGTGAGAGTGATTCAGGGAAAGGCGATAAAGATCGAAGGTAATCCCCTGCATCCGGTTAACCAAGGAAGGTTGTGTCCCAAGGGGCAGTCCGGCCTGCACGTTCTTTATGATCCCGACAGGATAAGGTCCCCTCTGAGGCGCAAGGGTGAGAGGGGAGCGGGAAAGTGGGAGGAGATCGGATGGGAGGAAGCGATAGGGCAGGTCTCAGACAAGCTGAAAGAACTACGGCGAGAGGACGATGCCCGCTCCCTGGTGGTTCTCTCCGGGCAGAAGCGGGGAATCGGATCTGAGCTTCTGGAGAGTTTTACCAAGGTTTTTGGCTCCCCAAACTTCGTACTTGACGATTCAGACTACAGCCTTTTTTCCCCGTCGGTTTTCTTCATGCAGGGAGTCGACGGCAGACCCTGTTACGACCTTTTGAACGCAAATTACGTTCTATCGTTCAACAGCTCGATCCTCGAGACTTCCTGGTCTCCGGTACAGGCCATGAGGGCGTACGGCAGCCTCCGGGAGAGGAGACTTTTGAAGCGCTCCAGATTGGTGCATGCGGGGCCGTACCTTTCGCTGACCGCTGCCAAAGCCGACGAGTGGATTCCCATAACTCCGGGTACCGAAGCTGCCTTAGCCTTGAGCATGTGCCATGTGATCATTCGTGAGGGTCTGTCAGACCAAGGCTTCTTGTCCAAGTTTACCTTCGGATTCGACGACTGGCAGGACCGCGAGGGAAAAGGGCACATGGGTTTCAAGACCTTGGTACTGAGAGACTATGGTCCCGGTGACGTCTCGGAGCTTACCGGGATTCCCACTCAAGACATAATCCGATTGGCCAAGGAATTCTCTTTGGCAAAACCATCTCTGGCCATCGACGAGGGCCAAGCTGTGGCGCAAAGTCAGGACACATATGCCAAGATGGCCATTCATGCCCTGAACGCCCTGTCAGGTAACATTGACGTGCCTGGGGGAGTTCTGTCCCCCAGGCGGCCCGCCTCCTTTGACCTTCCGATTCCCCAGCCGGGCAGCCGCTCCCAGCGAAGCCCGGCCAACAACAGAACCGGAGGAAAGGATTATCCACGGGGCTCGGAGCCTCTCGATCAGTTACCTCACAAGATCATGAAAGAGGACCCCCATCCGGTGAGGTGTCTTTTCCTCCATTACTCCAATCCTCTTTTTTGCTCGGTCGATTCATCGGCTTTCTCGGAGGCCTTCAAGAAAGTTCCCTTCATCGTAAGTTTCTCTCCCTTCATGGATGAGAGCTCCCGACATGCTGATGTTATTCTGCCGGACTGCACCTACCTGGAGAAATGGGAGGACGATCCCTACCATACACTGGAGGGTTTCCCACTTCTCAGCGTAATGCAGCCGGCAGTTCGGCCGGTGTACAACACCACGAATACGGCGGACGCTATCCTGTTGATTTCAAAGAAAGTCTTAGATAACGAGTCTTCGGCTTATCCCTGGAGCGATGCCCGGGAGCTAATCAGGCAGAGACTGAAGAACGTCTTCAATACTGCCAGAGGGGACGTCTTTGGGGAGGATTACGAGACCATCTGGATAAGGCTGTTGGAGAACATCGGCTGGAGATCCGTATCCTACTCCTCCTTTGAGGAGTTCTTTGACGAGGTCTTGAGAAAGGGCGGCTGGTGGGATCCCATGTACTATCACGGCGAATGGGATCGACTTCTCAAAACCCCCAGCGGGAAGTTCGAATTCTTCTCACAGGAACTTCTCGCGCGGTCCGAGTCGGGAGACTTACCGAAGTCCGTCGCCCTGGGAGACGTAGCCTGTCTGCCTCACTATGAGCCGGTTAACCCGGATGATGGTGGGAAGGGATATCATTTCCTTCTGAATGTCTACCCGTTGTTGGCCTTCTTCGGAGGCAGGAATGCCAATCAGGCCTGGCTAAAAGACCTCTCGGGTTTAAAGATTCAGGAGAGGTGGGACGGATGGGTGGAGATCAATCCGGAAAGCGCCAAGGGGCTGGGAGTCTCTACCGGGGACTGGGTGTGGGTGGAGTCGCGTTTCGGAAAACTGAAGCTGAAGGTAAAGCTCTTCCCCGGCACTCGACCGGAGGTTGTCAACGTTCCCTTTGGATTCGGTCGCAACAGCGGGGGAAGATGGGCGAAAGATGAGGGAGAGAACATCAACGCTGTGACGCAGAAGAAATACGATAGTATAGCTGGTAATGCCCTGTGGAATTATACCAGGGTCAGAATCTATAAAGCCTGAGAATCGTGGCATGCCAAAGTGGGGAATGGTCATAGATCTGGATAAGTGCACCGCCTGCGGTGCCTGTGTGGTGGCTTGCCAGGCGGAGAACAACGTTCCTCCTCCCGACTCGGAAGACCGCAAAAAGGGTAAGTCGATCCAGTGGATCGATATCATTCCGTTTGTGGAGGGGGAATATCCCTTCGTGAAGATGAGACTGTTGCCAAGACCCTGCATGCATTGCGATCACCCGCCCTGCGTTCGAGTCTGTCCGGTGAGAGCGACTTACATCAACGACGAGGGTTTGGTGGGCCAGATTTACCCCCGTTGTATCGGTTGCAGGTACTGCACCACGGCCTGCCCATACACGGTTAGGTATTTCAACTGGAAGACGCCTCACTGGCCCGAGAAAATGAGGAACTCGCTCAATCCGGACGTGTCGGTCAGGACCAAGGGGGTGGTGGAGAAGTGCTCCTTCTGTCACCACCGACTGCTCAAGGCCAGAGAGACAGCTAAGATGGAGAAAAGGAAGTTGCGGGAAACAGATTACATACCCGCCTGTGTGCAGACCTGTCCCAGCGGAGCAATGCATTTCGGCGATTTGGAAGACCCGGAGGGCAACGTCTCAAAGTTGGCCCGAGACCTGCGCGCCTTTAAGCTTATGGAAGATTTGGGTACTGAGCCCAAGGTCATCTACCTGCGGGAGGGAGGCTAATTGGAAGATCAGAAGAATCTGGCAGGCGAAGACGAGATTCTGTTTCAGCCAATACTGAAGACCGGAAAGAGATTCTATCTGGTAGTGGGTATCCTGCTGTCGCTGTGGGCAGGAGGAGCGTTGGCCTACTTCACCCAGCTCGAGTCCGGCCTGGGCGTTACCGGGCTGAATCGACCCGTGTTCTGGGGTATCTACATCATCAATTTTGTTTTCTTCATTGGAATAAGCCATGCCGGGACTCTGATTTCCGCCATCCTGAGGCTCTCCAAGGCGGAGTGGAGGAGGCCCATCACCAGATCGGCCGAGGTGATCACCGTGATGGTGCTTTTCTTTGGGGTGGGGAATATCTTGATCGACTTAGGGAGAATCGACCGGATGTTCAACATCATCAAGCATGCCCAGTTTCGTTCTCCCCTTCTCTGGGACGTGGCCAGCATCACCATCTACTTGACCGCCAGCAGCATCTATCTCTTTCTGCCCCTGATCCCGGACATAGCTCTGCTCAGGGACAGGGGGGAGAAGAGGAAGCGGTTATACAGAATCCTCTCCCTGGGTTGGATGGGAACTCCCAAACAATGGAGGCGTTTGGAGATAGGAATTGGTATCATGGCTATTCTGGTCATCCCTATTGCCGTCTCCGTGCACACCGTGGTTTCCTTCGTCTTTGCCATGACCATTCAGCCTATGTGGCATTCGGCTATCTTTGGACCCTATTTCGTGGCCGGGGCAATATTCTCGGGGATCGCCGCATTGATCATCGCCATGTTTATTATCAGGAAAGTATATCATCTGGAGGACTATCTGAAACCGATTCATTTCAACTACCTGGGAATTCTTCTTCTGGTCATGACCTTGCTGTGGTTCTATTTCACCTTCACCGAGTACCTGACCACCTTCTACGGTGCGGAGCCGGTTCACATGTCTATCTTCTATTCCAAGTTGACCGGTCGCTTCGCCCCCTATTTTTGGATGATGTTCATCACCTGTTTTGTGATACCTTTCGTGCTTCTGTGCAACAGTAAAACCAGAACTGTGACAGGAACCGTGATCGCCTCGGTCTCGGTCACCATCGGAATGTGGCTGGAGAGATTCACCATAGTGGTCCCAACCCTTATCAACCCCAGGTTGCCCTCGGGCTATACCGTCTATCATCCTACCTGGGTAGAGTATCTCGTGACCGTGGCCTGCTTTGCCGCATTCATCCTGTTCTATGTCCTATTCACCAAATTCTTCCCCATCGTCTCGATCTGGGAGATTCGCGAGGGAAGAGAAAAGGCGTTGAAGGAAGTTGAGGAGAGGGTAAAGACATATTTCCCGGGTGCTGAATGAGATGTTTCGATAACAGCAATCAAAGCTGAGGGCCAAGAAGTGGGTTTGAGAGTCGGAAGAGTCAATTCAGTCCTGTGGGGGTCGGTGCTTCTCTTTTTCTTTCTGACCTTCCTGGGTTTTTCTCAGGTTGAGTTTCGTCTCTCCCCGGGTGAGGTCAAAGAGGGCTGGAGAGTCTTTTATCAAAAGGGTTGCTTTGAATGCCACTCGTTGTGGGGTCAGGGCGGAAGGGTGGGTTCCGAACTATCCGGGAAGACCGGGGAGGTCCTCTCCGCCACCAAATTGGCAGGCATATTGTGGAACCATGCCCCCGAGATGTGGCACCGCATGGGGGAGGAGAAGATAGCCTCCGTTCAGATCGGGGAGGAGGAGATGGCTCACCTGCTCAGCTTCCTTTATTTCATCCGGTTCACGGACCAGCCCGGGGACACAGCCCGAGGGGAGAAGCTGCTTTACGAGAAGCGGTGTGGGCTGTGCCATTCGCTTCGCGGTGCAGGAGGAAAAATCGGTGCAGACCTGTCAACCTGGGGGAATTTCGTCAACCCCATCCTCTGGGCTCAGATAATGTGGAATCACGCTCCCCAAATGAGAGAAGAGATGAGAAGAAGAGAGCTCTCCTGGCCCCAGTTCCAGGAAGGCGAGATGAACGATTTGATCAGCTATATAAGAAGCGTAAGTCCACCCCAAGAGAGGGTCTATCTCCCCTTGGGCAACCCGGAGTCGGGAAGGGGACTGTTCTCCCAAAAGGGATGCGGAAACTGTCACAGTGTGGGAGAGGGGAAAGGAATTGATCTGACCAGGGTCGAACCATTCCCCTTAACCTTCAGCCAGGTGGGCGCTCTGATGTGGAATCATCTACCCAAGATGTGGAACCTGATGGAGCGGAAAGGGATCAGTCCTTCGGAGCTTTCAGCCCAAGAGATGGCTGATCTTATTTCCTATATCATCTCCTCGCGCTATTTCAAGCGTGGAGGAAAAGAAGAGGTCGGCAAGAGAATATTCTCGGAGAAAAGGTGCGATCTGTGCCACACTGCAGAGACCGCTCTGGGCGGATTGGAAGAAGAGATCACCCCGATCTTCCTGGCTCATTCCATGTGGAATCACGGCCAGACAATGTTGAGGGAGATGAGAGAGAGGGGGCTCAAGTGGCCTGAATTCCGGGATGATGAAGTGGAGCACCTGCTGGAGTATCTCAATAGCCGCGCAGAATAAGATGGTTTGCCCGTACCGAAACCAGAGCGCAACCTGTTATTCTCAGGGGCAAAGTTCCACACCCAGAAAGTCTTTTTCAGACTGATCCCCGCTAGATAAAGGCCCAGAACGTCAAAGGGCTTGGTCAAGGCGGGAAAGGACGAAAGACCGAAGCGTCAAAACACCCTAACCAGGAGAACGTGTCGTCATCGAACTGCTCAAGAGATTCAACGTTTTCGAGGGCATGGAAGATGAGGAGTTGCAGGAGATCGCCTCGTCTTGTAGCATAAAGCAGTTCTCGAAGGGAGAACAGGTCTTCCGGGCGGGAGACCCCGGTCCCATTTAGCCATATCGTAGACCGTCGAGTAGAGCCCTCCGGCCGAATACGGTAGGCTACTGTGAACTGCTACCCCAGGCACAAGGGTACTCGCGGAATCGAACGTGTGGCCCCTTGCCGAGCCAGGTAGATCCATGAATCCATCCGGGAAACTGCTATTGCTCATGCCAAGCGGCTCAAAAACGTGTTTACGCATATATTCCCGGTAAGTCTCCCCCGATACTTTTTCAATGATCAAACCAAGCAGATAATAACCTGAGTTGCTATAGCGCCATTCCGAGCCAGGTTCGAATAGCAGAGGAAGATCTTTGAATATGGACACAACATCTTCTAATCTGGCCGGCCTGTCGTACATTTCCTCAAACCGCGGCAAATCAGTATATTCGGTAATACCTGACGTATGAGTCAACAGATGGTAGGAAGTAACCTCGTCACCTGCTGGTTTGGGATAGTCTGGCAAGTACTTGACTATTGGATCGTCGAGATTCAGAAGCTTCTTTTCTGCCAGTTGCATGATGGCAGTTGCGGTAAACTGCTTTGTCACAGAACAGATCAGGTATTTCGTTTCCGGCGTATTCGGCTCGGACGATGAAACATCAGCCATGCCGTATCCCTTGGTGAAAAGAACTTTGTCGTCTTTCGCGACCAGGACAGCGCCGCTGAAATTCAGAACGCGCTGAGCGGCATCAAGGTACTCTTCGAATTTCTGGTCTAAGGTCTGCGCCGATGATATATTGGCTGACGTCATTATGACGAATGCGGCAAGGCAGAATAGTGCGAAACGGTGTCGGTGCGTCTTTAATTTGAATAGTGGTGACATGGTACCTCCAATGATTTGATTGAACACTGTGTGCTCTTATTCTGAGTTGAACGACTATTTATTCTCGGAATCTTTGCGAACCCCAGGCGGCTTAGTGAACAACTCCTTCATCTTGTTGCGATAGATCTCAAACGCTTCTCTACCTTGGTCGGTCAGGCTGAGGAACGTCTTAGGTATCTTGCCGACGAACTCCTTCTGAACGGTCAGATACCCGGCCACCTCCAGTTTACTCAGGTGTGAAGACAGATTCCCCGGCGTCAGGTGAGTTTGATTCTGGACAAAGAGGAATTCGGCTCTCTCGATCACGTAGAGCAACGCCATAATGTCGTATCTCGCCGGCTCATGAATGAGCCGATCGACCTCGGACAACCGGTAGCTGTCGGCGTCGTTATCTGTCGACATCAGGCGCCTCCGGGGTTGGCTTTGGGTATTTCTTCGTGAATCCGGAAAGAAGCGTGAGTCCATAAACGAGGATTACGGCCCCCGGTATGCCAAAGCTAATAAGGGAGTTGAATGGCTTGTCAAGGTATCGATACATGAAATCCGAATAGGGAATACCGACGAACAGTACCGCCGCATAGACGTACATTCGAGGATAGTCCAGGAAATAAGCCGCGATAACTATCACGGGCGCTAGGACCAGACCCACGGTCAGCGGTAAGCCGAAATTCTCTGCCAGACTTGCTCCGAAACCTTTTGCCGTTGTCATGAGAAGCAACGGAAGCGTGAGGAAAAAGAAGGCGGCACAGATCACCAGGAAGAATAGCCTTCTTGATCTCCGTTTTGGTCCAAACTCAACAGCCCCCAGCCTCGGAATCGTGACGCACCGCTTCCCCAACCAGACAAAAACAGCGGGGATGAACCCAAACAGATATCCGTAGAATCTAGGGATTCCGATGGACTGCAGAACCGGGATCAACGCCAGAATCAGAAACAGCATCCCAAAGAGGATATCGTAGATACCGTCGTCGAAGGTTGAGCGATACGCCCTCCTCTCGATTTCCTTGAGGGAATCAGTCATTCTCATAGATGATCACCTCCGTTGAACGAGTTATGTTGGGTCAAGGACTTTGCGTTACAAACTATTCTACGTAGCAGAACTAAGATTGTTTCACAATGTCAAGAAAATTCACAAATTTTCTGCCTGGATCGAAAGAATCCCCGTTAGGCTCTCAGACGTCACAGGTCAACCTAAGCGCTTGTTATACAACATATTATTGTTAGAATGGATTGATCAAGAGGGGGGATAAAGTGGAAGTCAGTCTGGAGTCCAAAAAGGCAGCGTCGTTAAAGTACTGACCTGCCCCGACATTTCTGTTCTGTCAGGTCGTGCCCTGACAGCCGCAGCCGAAGTCCGCATTCCGGATACAGACATGCACTCTTCATGAGCGTCAGGTCACAGTCAGGGCGGGGCATGAGTAAGACCTGACGCAACCGGAAAGCCCCGGCACAGTCGAGGGCTCTCTCATCACCCAGACTCCGGGGCGGTCGCTACTTAACCTCCAGCGTCATGGGATCGCGAAGGGGCAGAATGTTGATTTCACCGAAATCCGAAAAACGTTCGTCGTGTTTGTCTGACCCTTCCTGCACGGCCTCCGGATCGCCTACGACCAAGAACACCAGCTTGTCGGGATGTAGGTATTTCTGTGCAGCCGCCAGGATGTCATCCGCAGTTAAGGCCTCGGTATTCTTTGTGTAGTTTTTCCAATAATCATTCGGCCGACCGGTGTAATCATCATCCGCAAAGGTGTTGACGATGGTGTTCTTGCTGCTGAAGGGATTGACCACTTTGCTGATGAAGCTGGCTTTGGAATTTTCGACGACTTCCTCTTCGCATTTTTCAGCACGCATGCGGCTGATCTCTTCGACGATAAGCGCTGTGCCGAATGCTGCGGTGGCGTGCTTGGTCTGGAACCATGCCCGAAACGTGCCGGGGTACACCACAGGAGTCTCGAAGCTGCTGCCGGTGTTGTAAGCCAAGCCCTCGTCTGAACGCACCCGACGCTTGATGCGCGAGGTGAAGCTGCGGCCACCCAGGATGTCGTTCATCACTGCAAGGGCATACTCATCGGGTATGTCCCGCTTGACGCCAAGGTGTCCCACGCTGATGCGCGACTGGTTGACGTCCTCCTTCTTGATCATATATATCCCGGGTTTGGGAGCGGGGATCTGGTCGGGAATTGTGGGAAGCTCCAACTGCTGATCGGGCCATCCGTCAAGCATGTTGTTGAGCTTGGCTAGGATTTCATCGGTCTTGAAATCCCCGGAGACGGCGAAAATGAAGTTTTTCGGGAAGAAGTATTTCTTATGGAACGCAATCAGGTCTTCCCGGGTGATCGAATTGACGGACCCTTCCGTGCGGCGGTAGGGAATGGTGCACGGGTGGTCGCCGTACATCAAGAACTTCCACTCGCGGGATTCGATGGCAGAGGTAGAGGCATTACGTTGCTCCATCTCCGAGAGGACATCCGCGCGGTAACGATCCAGTATATCCTGATCGAAAACCGGGGTGCGCAGGATCTTCTTTAGCAACTCCAGCCCCTCATCTATGTCTTTCGACAGGCAGAAAAGAGTGGCCTTTCCCTGCGATTCGCTCATATTAACGGAAATCTCCCCGGCCAGGAAGGCAAGCCTGTCATCCAGTTCTTTCGCGGTCATCCCCTGGACGCCGCCGTTGCGCATCAGGTAACCGGTCATATCGGCCAGTCCCGCTTTCTCCATCGGTTCGTACATCGAACCCGTGCGAACCAGAACTGTCAATTCAAACGTGGGAACTTCGTGATTTTCCGCCACGTAGGCAGTGGCACCACATTTCAATGTATGACGGTAATCGTCAGGCTTGGGCGGCTGATATTTCAATTCCTTGAATTTCAGTTTGTCGGGATGATCGACGATTTTCTCCGCCCGCGTAACAGAGGCGGAACCCAACACGGCAGCCAATGCCAGGATCGTCAACAGCGGCACCAAGCGGCTGAGCGATGAATTTGATAATCTCTTCATGTTCATTTCTCCTTCTACAAATGCTTTATTCTTACTCGGAGGCTTTGAGTTCTTTGAGGCGTTCGCTAGCGATTTTCAACAGTTTTTCCATCTGCGCTTTCTCTTTGGGATCTTCAACTTGGTCCATGCGCATGGAAAACATGTTGATCATTTGCTCGAGCCGGGCCGCATCGGTCACCGACTTGATCATCTGCACCGCCTGGGCGAACTGCGGATCTTCGGCGCCTGCGGCCTTAACCTCTGGGCCGGCTTTCGTGTTGATAACTAACACGTTCCGCTGATCATCAGCGAAATACTTGTTGGCCACGCGCTGGACATCCTCGGCAGTCACCAGATCACACATCTCCGGGTTGTTGTTTGCTTCGGTCCAGTCACCCATGGCGGCATTCGAGCCGAGATAAAACAGGATGCCGATTCCCGACATGATGTCCATGAACCTGATTTTTTGGACGCGCAAATGGTTTTTTACTTTCTGCAATTCTTCTTCCGGGACCGGGTTGTTCTTCAAATCTTCCATGACTTCGTACATCGCCGCTTCCAGTTGCTCTGCCCGCACACCGGAGACTCCGTCGGCAGTGATCTGGAACGCTCCGGCATACTTCTTGGAGTCTTGGGCGGCATTCACCGCCAGGCCACTGCCTCCCATCATGCGCCTGCCGCGGCTGGCGGAACCCTTGGCGATGCCCTTCTCCTCGACCAGCTTCTTGTATAGCCGTCCGGTCTTGCCGCTTAAGATCCCGGCCAGAACTTCCAGCGCATAGCTATCCGGGTGTTTCCAGGCCACGGTGTGGTACCAGATTTCGGCCTTGGGGTTGGTTTCCGCTTCGGCAACTAACCGCTTTTCTCCATGTTGTGTCTCTTCGAGTGTCACCACGTCCGGCGGGTCTATTTCACCGCGTCGAAGACGTTCAAAGTACTTCTTGACCAGTTTGATCATCTCGTCCGGTTCCAGATCACCCACCAGGATCATGGTCAGGTTGTTCGGGGCGTAGTAGGTATCGTAGTACTGATTGGCCTGCTCACGAGTGATGCTGCCCAGATCGGAAGCCCAGCCGATGACATCCCAGTGATAGGGCGATGATTTCCAGAACATGGCCCGGAAATCCTCCTCGATCAGACCGGTCGGGGTGGATTCGACACCCAGGCGGCGTTCCTCGCGCACGACGTCCCGCTCCGAGTAAAATTCCCGGAATACCGGATCATTAAAGCGGTCGGATTCCAGCCACATGTACAATTCGATTTTGTTCCTGGGCACGCGGACGAAGTATGCGGTCATATCGTCGGAAGTCATGGCGTTCAGGAAGAATCCGCCGTGCTTGGTGTAGATCTCATCAAGCTGGTCTTTGATGATGAGTTGGCGTTGCTCCAGGATCAGGCTATCGAATACGGCATCGATTTCCCGGTAGCGCGGGGTCTTGGCTTCGGGATCCAGCATGTCCGCAATTTCCCCGCGGCGCAGCTTTTCACGCATGATCCGCTCCTCGGCCCGCATCAATTCTCTGAGCGAGTCGAGCTGCGCCATAATCTTCAGGTCGCGCTGGATGTCTTTGGTCCCGATGGTTTCGGTCCCTTTGAACATCATATGTTCGAAGAGATGGGAGATCCCGGTAATACCGATGATTTCGTTGGCCGAGCCGACCCGGGCGAAAATCGCGGCCATGATTGTCGGAGTTTCATGCCGCTGGACCATCAAGACCTGCATGCCGTTGTCCAGCCAGTACTCTTTGGCATCAATGTTTTGCGCAGCCGCTGGAATCGCGGCAGCCAGTATCACCACCGCACAGACGAAAACCGCAGATATAATGCATCTGTTCATCAAGCACTCCTTCCAGGATTCTGAATTGAATGGATAAATCATTCCAACTTACGTTCCTTTGCGGGCTTTACTGAAGTAAATTGATAATCTATTGAACCGTCAAAGTCAAGCACGAAATTACTGTCACACAGGGAGCGTGACTCGGTCTGCCCTGCCTAGGCGGGGAAGCTTGCCAGACCGCGTATATTCCGGCCAAGCAGGCATGGCAAGCCATGAGCAAGACATGCTGCAACTGAACGGACACTGCCTTTGACGGCGGCGACAAGAGTTCAAATCTCGTTGGGGACGCTCTTTTTATCCGAACTTCCCCCAAAGCAACCCTCTAAACAACAAGTCAAACGGGACAGAACGAAATCGCCAAGCCAAAACAAAGCCAACCAAATTGGTTTATTTTGACTTGAAGACGGCACAAGTCCGGCTCAAAACTCCAATCCAGGTTTTTCCGAAAAATGCGGAGTATCGTTGCCGGAGTAGTCCAATACATCAGGTGCGCGAAACGCCTGTTTTTTTGTACGTAATCCTATGAACCTCGATAACTCTGATTTGGTCAGAAGCATTAGATTTGCCCTGCAACTCCTAAGGCGCTTTTCTTTTCCCAAACCCTTTGCAAGCCGAACGCAGTTCAGCATGCCTTTGACAGCAGACCTAGTCTTGCGATGAGTGATCACTTGCCGCTTATTAGGCATGTTGTGCTGGTAACCTGAATACGCTTGTTTTGACTCACGGGGTCGGAAATCCGTTCAGTGCTTCGCAACAAGAAAGAGGTTGATTCACGGCCACGAATGGTTTATAATCCACAAGAATAGTTTTATATCTATTGTAAGGAGTCAACAGAAAGAATGACACGAGTATTAATAATGATATAAAATATGCCAGGGGCTCAGAATGCCGAAAATGGAGGGAAAGAGAGATAGGCAACAAGGAACAGCTGGTGTGATTCAATAAAACCAAGCAGAGGACAACAGTTAAATAAACAGCCAACATTTTTGAATGCCAAAGGAGAAGTTTGTCGTGGGTAACAAATGCATACAACTGACTTGCATCATTCTGTTGGCACTTTGCCTGGGACTATTCAAAGTTGGTGGGCAAACACCATATGGGCAGCCGTACGGGGAGAAGTATAGGAGGGCAATCGCTAAAGAGATTGCATATGGTAAAGAAGAAGAAATGGTGGGTATGGTCTATGTAAAAGATCAGCCCCGCTTAGGCCCCGAATCTTTTTCAAACGATTCTGAAGGAAATCTTTACGTTTGTGACGGGGTTAATCAGAGAATCCAAATTTTTTCCCCAAACGGAAAACATGAGTCTACAATTTTCTTAGAAAAAGGAGTGAGAGCAAGTGATATTGCAGTAGACAGATTTGGGTTTATATATGTTTATGATGCACAGGGGAAACTTTACCAGTACGACAGGAAGGGAAACCTTCTACGTACAATAGATGTGGACAGTTCCCGTTGGCAGGTTAGAATGGCTATGCATATGGTTGGTGGCAATATCTACATTCGAAATGTTGATCAGGAAGATGTGCTAATTGGTAAGGTTATAAAAGGCGTATTAACGGCACCTACAACAGAGGAACTCGCTCAGCCCCCTGAAAAGGGCATTCACGGATCGAGCGGGCGGAGGTATATTCTGACGTTATTAAGGTGGCAAAAAGGCGTAGTAGAAATCCTTGATACAAGTGGGACAACTGTTAATAT
Source organism: uncultured Ignavibacteria bacterium (assembly GCA_964348415.1). GTDB lineage: Bacteria > Zixibacteria > MSB-5A5 > MSB-5A5 > SM1-73 > SM23-73-3. The sequence goes on from CAYGCR010000001.1 coordinate 29,198, forward strand.
CGAGATGCCGATAAAGGATATAGTCTCTACAACATTTTTACGGGAAGATAACCAAGGGAATTTCTACATTCAGACCGAGCGCGTTGAAGACAGCAAAATTGCGCTTGAAGTTCACAAATTCGACGCTCAGGGGAACCTTCTAACCGTCATCCCGATTCCAGATACTAATTATTCCACGTGGACAATCAAACTTCTTTCCCTTGATGACGAGGGAAATATTTATCAGTTTCTGCCCGGAAAAGAAAAAGCGCAACTAAATGTTTTTCAACCGGAATAACTATCCATAACTGAGTACGGGATCAAGGATGAAGCTCAAAGCCCTTATACCGGCAACATTTGTCAGTAGCATACTGTTAATGACAATATGCTACGGTTCGAGCGGAGACACCTGGGGTCCGATAAGCAGGCAAGCTATAACCTCAATAGCAGGTCAAATGATAGATTCTTCTTGGACTCCAAGGTCCACTATTCGCAACTGGGCTTATGGTTCTGTGTGGTATTATTTTTACTCTGGAATGACGTACAGAGGTGAAGCATATTGTCAACAGAACGCTCAGGAGAATTGGGCTGAGTTTTTCAGCTTTGTAGATAACACCAAAGGTGGGGACACGTATTTTGGAAATGACTGTTCTGGTTTCGTAAGTATAAGCTGGCGGTTACCGAAAAGATATACCTGCACAGATTTTGAATGCGATGCTATAAGTAGCACCAATCGTTTTTGTGGCCCTTATCATGACCCCTGGAGTGATGATTATGCCCAAAGTCTCGGAAATGTGGGCAGTGGCGGGCAGGTAACTCTATTGCAGGGAGATGCTCTGGTTAATTCCGGAGTCCATATAATACTTTTTGATAGGTATGCCACTTCTGGAATAGTATCAATGGAGCAAACTCCAGGACCTCGGGTGTCTTCAGATGAGATGAGACGGTATTGGTCCTGGACCTCGTTAAGTAGCTATAGGCCAATACGGAGAAATTTGCTTGGTGGTCCTTCCGTTTCAGGCCACTAGGATAGTGACGGAGGAGATGCTTTTGGCTACTTCGAAAATAATCTGCTTTGCTTGAATGATTGGCAAAGATCAGTAGCCCCGTGCTCCTGACAGTATTCTTGTCATCTGAAACCTCGCCCCTGAGTCATCCTCTCCACAATGGTTGACCTACAAAATCGTGCCGAAGCTGGCGGCATTTTTCTCTTGATTTTTCCAAGCGAAGTGCATAATATTCGAAGGTCAGAGGAGGGTGGTTCAGGGGTGTCAGTAACTATCAATAAGGAGGATGGCCATGGCCAAGAGTTACGTGGTTGCTTCCAGGATCCAGAATTTCGCAGGTAAACAGAAGATGAGGCTGAGTAGTAAGGCCATAACCGTCGTAGACGGCAAGATTGAGGAATTGCTGAAGACGGCCATCACGAGAGCCAAGGGCAACGGACGCAAAACAATAATGCCGTACGATCTCTAAATTGACAACATCAGGCGACTGGTCAGACGACGAATCCTAATCTTCTGATGTTTGGAGAATAGGAATTCCAGAAGCTCATTGTCTTTGTTGTTCCGTCAGGTCTTCCTTGCCCAGGCGGGTATGATCTGTCACTAAGGACAGAGTGTGTCAGGTCACACTGATGGTAACCCATGAGCAAGACCTGACACAACGAAGACTATTGTGATCGAGGTCATCTCTTCTTGACCTCAACCCAATTATTGTCTCTTTCGCGGTCTATCAAGACCACATAGGGGTCGATGCTTGCCCGAACCGGTTTCTTGTCCACCAGAATTTCGATCTCTGTCTCGTTCTGGGTCAACCTGTGTTTCTTCAGATATAGCTCTTCATCATCTTCTCCCAGAACGCCTATGTCGATATAATCTTGAATGGGAATTTCGGTCTGGTTACCGACACTGTCGGCCCTGAATTTGTGGCTGGAGACTTCCAGCGTAACCTTATACTTCCCGTCATCCAATTCTGTATAGGAAGCCGACTTTGCTTCATTCTCCCACAGCGTGATGGTCTCGAACACATCGGTGATGATGTATCGCAAGCTGTCTGGAGCGGCGGCCTTGAAGGCGTTTACCACGTCAAGGGACGTAGGAAAAACATCATCCCTGTGCCCGTACTCCTTCACAATTTCCCTCAGAGCCGCATTGACCCGATCCTCACCAATCAAGTCCTGCAGGGCATACATCACCGCAGCGCTCTTAGGATAACTCAGATAATACTGATCTATGTAACCTCTCATCAGGGATCGCTCGCCGGCCACGTCCTTTTTCCGCCTGGAGAGATAACGCTCCATCTCCTTCTTTAAGAACTTACGGGATATCTCCTTCCCGTATTCCTTTTCCAGACACATTACTTCAACGTACTGGGCTATAGTCTCGGTGAGCATCTCGGCACCCTCAGCACGAGCGGGCTTGACGATATATGGCCACCACTGATGGGCCATCTCGTGTGTACAGATACCGAATACTAAGTCGATGTCCCCGGGGTCTTCCAGGTTGCTGATGAACCCCGCATCCTCCCGCCAAGTAAACAAAGTAGGCTGGGAGCGTGCTCCGAAATGAACGTACCTGGGAATCTCGGCTATTCGGAGAACTCGGTAAGGGAAAGGACAGAAATTCCTGGTACAATAGTCCAGGGACCGCTTCACCCCTTTGATCATGCGCTGCACGTTATGGGGATGCTTCTTATCATGGTACACTTCGATTTTAATCCCCCCGTATTCGTCTTCGGCTATCTCGTATTCGGAGGAGGCAAAGACAAACTCGGTATGCATTGGAGCTTCAGAGCCGAAGTGGAAATAGTTTCTTCCGTCCTGGGTCCATTCTCGGACCAGACTCCCGTTGCTGACAACTCTCTGAGATCCGCTGGTGCTGATGGTGGCTTCATATTCCGTAAGGTCGAACTCAGGCTCGCAAATCGATCTGTCGGCTTCCTCCAATGGCGGACTCTTGGGCTGTTTTGGCAGGCCATGCTTTTCCCGATCTCTTTCTTTGGTGAGCTCCAGGCCTCGCACGTAACCTATGAGAGGGAAATATTCGGGGGACTGCGACATAAGCAGAAAACAGGTTCCTTTTCGGGCAAGCTGATCTTTTGGATTGTTCTCGGTGAACCCTTTCGCTTTGGCGGTCAGGTCGAACTCAAGCCGGGTTTCCTCACCGGGAGCGAGAGGGGCGTCCAATTGGAGAATGCGAAATCCGTATTCCTCGCCCAGATGCGCCAGTGTTGCCGGGCTTGACAATTCGAGTCGGCCCTCGTTGGTGATATATCTGTCTGAAAGATTGATGTAGATCTCGCGGATGGGTTGGTGGGTTTTGTTCTTCAGCACATAATATCCTTCAATGTCCGCCTTTCTCGCTTCGGGGAAAATGTCCACGGTCAGCTTAACATCCGTTATCCTGGGCTGGGGAGCATTTTTATACTGTGCATATTTCTTTTCGTAATCGGCTCTGATTCTTTTTCTCTGGTCTCTTGACGTGTATTGATTCAGAATGTATTTGTTATAGGAAATGTACCCCCCGGTTGCCAAGAACAGAACCAGCAGGATACCCAATGCCCAATGAAACCGCCTGTTTAGTTTCTGCAGTCCCACCCTGAATCGGAACTTCAGAGCCGTTTCGTTGTTGCGACGCCACAGGAGTGACGTCAGGACACCCAGGATGCCTGCGAACAGAATCCAATATATGGAGTACCAGATCAGAAGGGGCCCGTAGTGCCCGAAGCCGTTTAAGTTGGAATAGGTGAACGGAGGCAGTTGACCGTATCGGAGGAGGAAATTCTCCGCCTTTAAGACCTCGAAGATGATCAGATCGGCGGCAACGTAAATGGCGGAGATGAAGAATCCCAGGATCTTGTTACCCACCAGGTTGTGGATGAAAAAGATGATTATCGTCAAGAACCAGAATTTCAGCAGTGTGATGCCGAACAGGTGCTTAAGATACAGACCCAATTCGAGGTTGGTGTAGCCGAAGCCGATTACCTGGGTGGCGATCCCGGTGAGCATGGCCAGCACCACGTAGAAAAGCTGAATGGACATCATGGTCAAAAGCTTAGACAGATAGCTCAGCCAGTCGGGTAGCGGAAGCGTGTCGTAGAACTCGTTGGACCCATGATCCCGCTCCCGCCAGATGATCAATCCGCCGAATAGAATGGTCAGCGGAATCATGTAAATCCAGATATGCAGGGTCTGTTCCAGAAAGCGTGAGGTGAGGGGGTAAACGTTGTCTCCCATGTGGCCGGCATTTGCCGCAAAATTCATGACCAGCTCACCCATGGCCATGACGGTCAGAATGAGGAAGGCCGGATGGAAAACGATCCTTTTGAATTCTCTGAAAACGAGGTGGAAGCATTTCTTTAGTTGGAAGCCAAAAGCATCGTCGATGATCGTTGGTCGGATCTTTCGCAGGGTATGGACAGCCTTGAATTCGATCCCTTCGATGCCCAGTCGCTTTTCTTTTTTCTTCTCCAGGAGCGAAACGAATTCAAATCGTGTCAAGGTATAAAGAAGAATGGCAAGACTGACCACCATCCAGATGATTCGGTTCCATATGAGGGGAGCCTGCAAAGGAATCTGTTTAAGGTTGATGTCGGCCACGGTCCAGTACTTGGTCAGGATGCCCAGCCCGGAGATGCCGAAGGGGTCGAGCAGGATTTTCGCGGTGTCGTTTTCCCAACCGGTGAAACCACCCTGCACTGCGCCGTAGATCATAAGGAATCCAACACCTGCCAGGTAGGTCATCAACATGTTTCGGCTCAGGGTCGCCAGGGAGAAGAAGATGCTGCCGATAAGCAGCAGGTTTGGAATCAAGATGATCACCGCCGGAAGCAGGAACGCCGATAGGTTAAACGGGCCGTAATATTTGGGATTGATGACCAAACAGCCTGCGACAAATCCGAGGGCGATGCCGGAATAGATGAGAAAATTGGCCGACAGTCCGCCCAGAAACCGGCCACCGAGATAGGAAGCCTTGCTCATGGGAACGGTGAAGAAGAAGTCGTGGATCCCAGCGGAGAAGTCGCGGGTCACGGCACGCCCCACCATGACCATGGTGAACAGCACCCCCACCACGCTGAAGCGCGCCGTCAGCTTGGCAATGAGCAGGGGCGCGTTGTGCCATTCCTTGCCGATGCTAAGTCCCATGATGTATGAATGTGGATTGAGATTGGACGCGAATATATATGCTCCGAAGAACAACAGAGCAGAGAAGATGTAGAAGGAGGCACCTTTGAGGTTTCTTTTGAATTCGATCAAATAAATATCTAAAAACATGGCTATTGACCTCTCGTAAAAAGCGACCTAAGTGAGTTCAAATCCTGAGAGCTTGGAGTCGCCGACATCGAGGACATATGTTGTTACTTCCGGCATTTCAGATCGCTTCAGTTCACTTTGTTTAAATGATAGAAATAGACATCCTCCAGCGACGGCTTGATATTCGAAAATCCGTTTTCAGGACTGACTTCGCTGTAGATATAAATGAACGTCTTGCCTGCGAAGAGCCGCGTGGAGATTACGCTATACTTCTCTTCATATTCGGGTAGGTCAGCTTTTGAAATTTCTTTTTCCCAGATCTTTCCTTCCAGTTGGGACATGGCCTCCAGCGTGTTCTCTTTCAATATGATTCTGCCCCCGTCTATGATGGCCATGTTCGTACAGAGATCGCTCACGTCGTCCACGATGTGCGTCGAGAGGATGACCACAACGTTCTCGCCGATTTCACTGAGCAGGTTGTGAAAGCGGACGCGCTCCTCCGGGTCCAGTCCGGCCGTGGGCTCATCCACGATGATGAGCTTGGGATTTCCGATGAGTACCTGGGCGATGCCGAAGCGCTGCCTCATACCGTTGGAATACGTGCCCAGCCTTTGCTTCCGCTCGTTCCAGAGATTGGCCCGCTTAAGGAGTTCTTCGACTTTGACCCTTCTTTCTTTTTTGTCTTTGACACCTTTCAGCAGGGTAAAATGATCCAGCAGATCGTAGCCCGTGTCCTTGGGATAGAATCCGAAAGTCTGGGGCAAGTAACCCAGCAGTTTCTTCACTTCATTCTTCTGTCTCAAGACGTCAATGCCTTCGAACGTGATCTCGCCTGAGTCAGCTTCCTGGAGGGTAGCGATGGTCCTCATCAGAGTGGACTTTCCAGCCCCGTTGGGACCCAGCAAGCCAAACAGTCCGGTAGGGATCTCTAAGGACACGTCGTCCAACGCCACAACCCCGTTGGCATAGGTTTTGGAAAGATTGTTAATTGATAGTTCCATGATTCTTTTTCCTCCGATATTTTCTGAGTCCGTTCCAATATCCGCTTAGAATATCAATCCCTGTATTTTCAGAAGCGTTGCACGCCTTTTTGCTTCATATAGGCTTCCGCTCATCCTGCGTGAAAGCACGACACAAGAATTACACTTCACACTAAATAATCCGGCTTGGCTTTGCCAGTCTTTCGCCGCTAAATAACCCCAGCAGCACGCAAGGATATTCATGACCTTCTCTATTCGGATTCTTCAGAATTTCAGTTTCTGCCTTTTTTCCAGAATCTCCTTCCGGTGCTCTTCAGTCCCCATCACTCTTCATTAGACGCCTTAATCAATGTTTTGTTTCACAGAGTCTAGGGATAGATGGTGCTGGGGCAAGGAGCGAGGTGTGCTCTGATGAGGACTAAAATCACAAAGAAAGTATCAGGAGAAAAACATCAGGCCTCGGTTCTTCCAAGCTTGCCAGGGAAGTTCGAAAATGGTCTAATTGGGAAGGCTGTTTTTGGGGAGTTGCCTCAGCCTTTGAAGAAGTGAATAGAGAAGCCGGCGCTCAGCTGAGACTTGTTAATCCACCACAACAGCAAGTGTGGCGGAGAAGATGCTCTTTGCGCCTGAGTCCTGAAGCATTCTGGCACACTCATTCAAGGTAGCCCCGGTGGTGGTAACGTCATCCACCAGGATCAGCTTCTTGTTCTTTGCGATTTCCGGCTGACTGATCGAAAAAGCATCCCTGACGTTCTCCGCTCTTTGTTGAGCATTCAGATAGGTCTGATCTTTGGTGTTCTTTTTCCTTTTGAGGATGCGTCTTGCCAGCGGAATATTCGCCACTTCAGATACGCCCTCCGCTAGAATCTCACTTTGATCAAATCCCCTTTCCCTGTATCTAGCACGGTGGAGAGGAACCGGAACGATAAGGTCGCAGCCGGCAAATTCTTTCTCTCGTGCGACTGCATCTCCTAACCGCTGAGCCAAGCGCCTGCCCAGGGGGATCTTTTTCCCGTACTTGAATCGGTGAATGAGCCTCTGGTAGTAATCATCGAAGGTACCTACGGATATCGCAGCAAGAATCCTGCGATCTTCCGGCTTGTCCAAACAGGGACATCCGTGTTTCAAAAGCTCCGAGCTATCTTCAAGAAAAGACTTGCAGTAAGGACAGAAGGGAGCCGGAAGTATTGCCAAGGTTTGCCAGCAATCCTCGCATACCTCTTTTTCATCTCTTCTCAGAGGCCTTTGGCAGATAGGGCAACCTTGGGGATAGATGAAATCCAGAATGTCATCTTTAAGTTCCAGAAGAAAATCTCTGATATTAAGCGCAGGCATCGGATACGACAAAGAGTCGGGGGCTAACCTTCGGGCTCGTGCTTGGTGGTGAGGGTGTAGCCGAAGCTGGTTTCGACCTTCGACTTCCTTCTCAGGTAGATCCACATAAACACAGATACGATGAAGATCAAAACGATCAAAGCCTGGTTGACTGTGAAACTTGCACCTCCCATTCTGAGAAAGATCATGCTCTCCTCATAATATCTGAAGAAGTCGATGGTAAATCTTGCCGCAGAGTAAAAAATAAGCATCAGCCAGAATGTAAAACCATCAAACCGTTTGAACCTTTCCAGCAGCAAGAGCATCCCAAAGATGAAAAAGCCCAAAAAAGACGCAACCAGTTGAATGGGGAAGATTGGTGTATCCGGGAACATGTACCCTCCCGGAGAGTTGTAAGGGAAGATCACAGAAAGAGAACTCTCGCTGGGATTGCCGAAACAACAGCCGTTTAGAAAACAACCAATGCGTGCTATACTCAAGCCCAACATTATCGAAGGAGCCACGATGTCGGCTATTTTCCATACGCCCAGTTTCTTTATGTGGACATAAACAATCCCACATACGATTGCCAAGACCAGTCCCCCGAACATGGACAGCCCACCAATGCCTATCTCTCCGGTGCTCTGGATGGGGTTAATCATATCCAGAATGCGACCCTCAAACTCCTTCAGATGGTAGATTACATAGAAGAACCTTGAGCCCACGATGGCAGAGATCAGAACGATAAGGGAAAGATCGGGAAGCCATTCGATGCCTGACCCCTGCTTTTTAGCTCTTCTGGCGGAGAACCAGATGCCCATTACGAAAGCTAAGACCAAAAGAAAGCCGTACGTCCGGACCGCCAGAGGACCAAGTTTAATCAAAACAGGATACATTGATTTCTCCAGGATCAATCTCTTTTCGTGTTTACTTTCAGAGCACCTTTAATTCAAGAGAATTCGCCTGCAGAGGAATGAAAAACTCATATTTCACCTGGCTCGACCGGAATTCCGTCTTCCATGTATAGACCAAAGAAAGTTGGAGCCGAGGCACAAAAAATTCGTCCAGCCAGTTCTCTTGGCGTTGAGTGAAGCGGATCAGAACGTGATCAATACTCATACCACCTGGAGTTGATTGCCAGCAGCATGCCTAAGATGGCCCAGCTTAGAAGCATAGAGGAGCCGCCGTAACTGACAAAAGGCAAAGGCAAGCCTGTCACCGGCATAACGCCCAGAGTCATTCCTATATTGACCGTCATCTGAAAACCGATTATGGCGGTGAGCCCCATGGCCACGTTGCTGGCAAAAGTGTTCCTGGTCTTTTGAGCGATAAGGATTCCCCTGACTATTAGAAGACTGAACAGTGCCAGCAGAATAATTCCGCCTGTCAGCCCGAATTCCTCTCCCAGCACAGAAAATACGAAGTCGGTATGTTGATGAGGAAGAAAAGCCAGCTTTGTCTGGCTTCCCTCCAGATATCCCTTTCCAGTCAGCCCGCCCGATCCTATCGCAATTTCGGACTGGATGATCTGGTAACCCGCTCCCTGCGAGTCCTTTCCTGGATCCAAAAATACGATGATGCGCTGCTTCTGATAATCATGCAATTTGTCCCAGACGACAAGGGTGACTGCTCCGAAGGCCAGATTGAGCAAAAGGAAGCTCATGGAGAAAACGAAAGTTGGCCTCAAACGATATAACAACGTAATCAGAGCCAAGAAGAACACCGCCCAAATCAAGGGATGAAAGCCGCAGATAAGGCTGATGACTGGAGAAACTATCAAAAATAGGTAAGACAGACGGACCCCTGACCAAAAGAGCATGGAGATCAGTACTGCAAAGAAGACCAGAGAAGTCCCTAAGTCGGGCTGCCTCAAGATCAACAACGCGGGCAACAGCGCCATGCCCACGACACTTACCAGCCATCTGAAGCTATGGGCAGAACGCTTGGAATAAGCCAGGTACCGAGCTAAAGGCAGGACGGTGGCGATCTTGGCAAACTCAGAGGGTTGGATATTAAAGCCACCCACGGAGATCCAACGTGCGGCTCCCAACTTGGATGAGCCCATTACTAATATCAACACCAGAGTGAGCAGGGAGATGAAATACAATACGTTAGAGAAGAACTCGAATAATCTCAAGGGGATGGAGAAGGTCAGAATGCAGACTAAAAGGCCCAGCAAAACCCAAATGATCTGTTTAATATAAATCCCTCTGTCAGCCGGGTTGTCGCTATGCAGCTTAGCGCTGTAAATTAACAAGATCCCGATGAAGGAGAGGATCAAAGCAGCTATTACCAAAAGGAGATCGAACTCCTTTGAGCCGATTCTTATCATGGCCTTTCTTCACTGACATCTTGGAGAGTTGATTGACCAGTAATCTCTAGTTTGCCATCTTCCTGGTCTTGCACCAAATCTTGCCTGAGGTAGTTTTCTATGATCCTTTTTGCTGCCGGTGCTGCGAAAGTGCCGCCATGGCCGACATTTTCTATCAGCACCACCACCACTATCCGCGGGTCTTCGGCCGGGGCGTAGCCCACAAACCAAGCATGATCCGCTCCATGCGGATTCTGGGCGGTGCCGGTCTTTCCGGCCACGACCACATCCGGACTCCGAGCCAAAACCCCGGTTCCGCGGGCATTATTCACTACACCTATCATGGCCTCTTTCAGTACGCTTAGAGTCGAAGACGAAAAAGGAAGGTATCCAACTATTCTGGGCCGGGTGGAGATGACTCGTCCGTCAGAGGTGGTTTCCTCTTTCCAGAGATAAGGCCTGGTAAGCCGGCCGTCCGTGGCCAGACCGCCGAACAATACTGCCAGTTGCAGAGGGGTAGTCAGAATCTCCCCCTGCCCGATAGAGAGATTGACCACCAGGTTTTTGACCCATTCACCCTTTCCGTACCTCTGATGATAATAGTCCAGCGTTGGGACCAAGCCTTTTGCCTCGTCCGGAATATCTATGCCAGTCTTCTGTCCCAGCCCGCACATCTCGGCGTACCGGCTCCATCTTTCCAGTCCCACCTGAAGCCCCAGTTGATAGAAATAAACGTCGCAAGATTGAATGATGGCGTCAACCAGATTTAATCTCCCGTGTCCCTCAGGTCGCCAACATCCGAATCTCTTCTTTCCGAAATAGAAGGATCCGCCGCAGGGAGACAGAAAGGTATATTTGTTTGCCACCTTCTCTTCTAAGGCTATTGCCGCGGTGAGAAGCTTCAAAGTGGAGCCTGGAGGATAGGTGGCTTGAATGGGACGGGTCAGAAGAGGGTGGAGGGGATTTTCCAGGATCTGGTTCCATTTTTCCGACGACATGGTCCCGGCAAAGAGATTGGCATCCAATCCAGGCTTGCTGACCAGAGCCAATATCTCACCATTTCTGGGATCCAGAGCCACCACCGCTCCACTTTCGTACTCCACTAGAGCCGATTCAGCCTCGGTTTGAAGATCAAGATCTATGGTCAATTTCACATCCGAACCACTGACCGGAACATCGGGTTTCTTCTCCTCTAAAGTACCCAATATCCTGCCTTGAGCGGTTACTTCCAAAAAAGCCACTCCACTTGTCCCTCTCAAAATGTCATCATACTGTTTCTCTATCCCTTTTCTTCCAATCACCCCTCCCAGGCGGAACTTCTCCCGAGTTGAGTCGCTTGACAATTCTTCTCTGGTAAGCTCGTTCACGTATCCTAAGACGTGTCCCACCCAGCCGGCTTCAAGATACTTTCGGGTTGGCTCTACCTGATAACTCACTCCGGGCAGATCCTCGTTCTGTTCCTCGATCACACAGATGGTGTTAAAATCCACGTCCCTTTTGAGCTTTATAGGCTGATATCCTCGGAACCAGTCGGGTGTCACCTTCTGCCTCAGGGCAGAAGCATCCAGCTTTAAGCACGAGGCAATCCTCTCCACCAAGGGGGTCAAGTCTCCTTCTTTATCAGATGTCCCGTTGCGAGGGAACGCGTCGCGGACCTCATAGGGAACCAGCAAAACGGTATAGGAGGGGCGGTTTGTTGCGATAATCTTCCCATTTCGATCTGCCACGACACCGCGTGAGGCGGGCAGAGTCAGGAGGTGTATGCGGTTCTTCTCAGAGGTGTTTTTATAGTGAGCACCTTTCACCACCTGCAGGAAAAACAACCTCCCGACCAGCATGATGATAACAAGACCCAGCAAGCCAAGCAGGATTTTGGCTCTTCGATCTTTGGGGATAAAACCGGTGAACGATTTCTCCAGCAAAGACCAACCTAGCCTCCGATACAATCCGAGCGAACTTCTGTTTTGCGTAGTCCTTTGTGCCACCTTTACCTCGGTTCAAACAAAAGCCTGTCCAGGTAAACCTGGAGGCTTGCCCATAGGCTCAGGGACCACAGGTTGACGCGCCTGAGAAGATTGTCTGGCTACCTGTGGAATTCCGCTGTTTTTGTCTTTATCACCTGTGTTTGCAGCAAAATACCTTCTCGGTTTATCCCATATTACTTCGAACCCCAGATCAACTCTGTTTTGACCTCGAGCCCTCCTAAAATATTCACCGTTCTGGAGTCAAAGACACCAACACATACTGATGACAAGTTAGACCAAGTCCCATGGCAACGGAATAATGTTTGCTCTAATCAAATTGAAAAGAGCGCTTTTCAGTCTCCGCCTGCTCCGATCGGATTTTGCTCACACCAAGAAAGAGCAACATCCCCACGGCTGCGGTATATAAAGCCGAGACGGATGAGTAGTTGCTTAATATTCTAAAGGTTGCAGCATTTGGCCCGGTGACGAAGATATAATACAGAAAATCATTGAACATAAGCGCAAAGAATATTAGCCCTCCCCTTGAGTATACGCTTTCCAGATACAAATTATCTTTGAAACTTCCCACGGCGAATCCAATTAGACATTTCACCAGAGCTCCCCACCCCATGGCTTGTGGATTAAGGACGTCCAGGAGCAGCCCGATTAGAAACCCGAAGATAACTCCATAGCCGGGACCGCGGGTTAAAGCGATGTAAACCAGGATAACGATGGCCAGATCGAATTTAAATCCCAATATGGTGACTAAATCAGAGAGCAGGCTTTGAAAAAGTATCAGTATGAAAAGTATCACCGCCCCCGAGAGGATTTTAGAAGATATGGCACTTCCCCACAACATGGACTTAGCACCTTTCTTATTTTATCTGGAACATCATCTCCAGGGAAAAGATGATATCAATGAGATTCGTCTGAATGAGATTATTTTTCCTTTTCCACCCTGGTCCAATCCAGTACGAACATCTCCTCCAGAGTGCTGAAATCGACTGAAGGTTTGACCTGGATCATTTTGAATATTCCAAAGGAGCGATCTTCTTTGGAGAAAGTCTCCTCGCTTTCAACTGCGGTCACCTCCCCTATTTGTAACCCGGGAGGGAATATGCCACCCAACCCGGAGGATATCACCTGGTCTCCCACCTTTACATCTTCGTGCAAGGGGACGTTGTCCAGTTGCAGGGTGAATCCCGTGTGGGGTTTTATGATTCCGAATACTCGGCTTCTCTGATCCAAGGCTGAGGCCCGGAAGCTGGGATCGATCATCAGCTGAACCACTGAACTGTGGGATGAAACGTTCAAGATCTTGCCCACCAGTCCGCGCATATTCACTGCGGGCATGTTCCTTTTTACTCCTGCTCGATATCCCTTGTTTATAGTAATCGAAAAACGTCTTCGGTTCGGATCTGTCGCCATCACGTCAACCGGGATGATCCTGTACCTTAGCTCCGACCGAAAGTCCAAAAGCTCCCGCAGTCTCTGGTTTTCCAAATGCTCCTCGTTTAGCCACAAGTTCCTCAAAGAAAGCTCCATCACCTTCCGGTGCAGCCTTCGGTTCTCCTCCCTCACCTGCTCTAATTCTTTGACGTGATTGCTCAAAGCATAAAAGGGTCCATAGGTAAATCTAAAAATGAAGCCGGAGAGATCTGATTTGAGCTTTTGAGGAAGGACTAAGAGAAGAAAGGACAAAAGCAGGAACATGATTAACTGAAGAAACGTTTCCCTTCTAATATGAATCAGGAAAGAGAGTCTGTTCATAAAATGTCAGGCTGATTTGGGAGTTCTTGCCTTCTTCTTCGGGTCATTTCCTATTCGCACCCACAATCTGAAGAAACTCAATTCCACTAAACTCTGACTAATGCTTTTTCAGTTCCGGTCCGGGTCAGTTCTCGGACCATGATCTGCAAATATTTAGACTCAAACAGAATTGCTCTGGTTTCCACAAGCTCTGCTGCGAAGGCGGCCAGACGCCTTTCGCTCCAACCTCATCATCTGGCTTGTGTTCACTCGTACGAATCCAGCACCTCCAAAAGCTCTTTCGGGCTTTTGATCTTCATTAACTTCTCTCGGTTTTTTTCGCTCTTCATGAGAAAGGAAAGTCGGGCCATGACGTTTAGATGAGCGCCGATGGCATCCTCCGGGGCGGCGATCAAAAAGAAAAGATGAACCGGCTTTTTGTCCATAGAATCGAAATCGATACCTGGTTTGGACCTTCCGAAGGCGATGATAATACCCCGGACAGCCTTGGACTTCGCATGAGGAAAGGCCACCCCGTAGCCCACCCCGGTGGTGACCAGTTTCTCCCTCTCCAGAATGTCCTTCAGAAGGTGGTCGGCCTCCTTGACCAGCTTGGAGTTTGATGCCAGATCCACCAATTCTTTGATTGTTTGGTCTTTGGTCTGCGCTCTAAGTTCGAAAGATATGAGATCCTCGCCGCAGAATTTTGAGAGCTTCATCCTCGGATTCCTCCTGTTTTGTTTGCACTCATCTCAATCTTCTTTAAAACCTCTCCGCCTGCTCTATCAGCATTATCGGGATATCATCCTTCACCGGATACTTCAGCCGGCATTTTTCACAGACAAGCTTCTGATTTTGTTCATCATAGATCAAATCGCCTTTGCAGAGCGGACAGGCCAAAATCTCAAGAAGCTTTGCATCGAGCATTGCTTTTTTCCTCCTTCTTGCCAAGCCAATATAACCCGGGAACACCTAAAGCTGAATCACAAAAGGATAACCCCAAAAGAAGAGTTTGTGGTAACCGCTTTTTTGAGACCACGAGACCGAAACCCGAACGGAGAGCTTTAGTATTCTTAAGTTCCATCATATGTTCTCGGAGCCAAGTAACCTGCGGACGAGCTTTGAAAGCTTGCCACTGAGGGTCAGCACCTGACTATCCCTTTCCCTGCAAATATTCCCCCATTACCCGGAACTTACTTATTCTTCTCTCGACCAAATCGTCCGGGCTCAACTCGCTCAGTTGGTCAAGAGCAGAGAGGATCTCCAGTTTAAGAATATCGGCTTGGCCTTCGGGATTCCGATGGGCGCCTCCTTTTGACTCAGGAATGATCTTGTCTATGACTTTCAGCCTCATAAGATCAGCAGCGGACAGCTTCAAAGCTTCTGCCGCCTCGGGAGCTTTGGCGGCGTCCCTCCACAAGATAGCCGCACATCCTTCCGGGGATATCACTGAATACCAGGCGTTCTCCAACATAAAGACTTTATCTCCCACGCCTATCCCCAGGGCTCCTCCGCTGGCTCCCTCGCCGATAATGTTGATGATGATGGGCACAGTAAGACGCGTCATCTCCCTCAAATTTCTGGCGATCGCTTCTGCTTGCCCCCTTTCCTCCGCCCCTATGCCGGGAAACGCTCCCGGGGTGTCGACCAAAACGACAATGGGCTTGCCAAAGCGCGCAGCCAATTGCATCAGTCTCAAGGCCTTTCTGTACCCTTCCGGATGGGGCATGCCGAAATTCCTATACAGTTTCTGCTTGGTATCTTTTCCCTTCTGCTGTCCCGCCACCAGTACCGGTCTGCCATCCATTTTGGCGAAACCTGCCACTATGGCTTTATCATCTGCAAAATTTCTGTCCCCGTGTAGCTCAAGGAAATCCGTGGTCATCAGCGAGATAAAATCCAAAGCACACGGGCGGCGGGGGTGACGGGCCAACTGGACTCTTTGCCATCGGGTAAGCTTGGAATAGATCTCCTGGGTGAGTCTGTCCCGTTTCTCCTCCAGGGATTGGATCTGCCGGGACAATTCCGAACCATGCGACGGATCTTCACCTTCCCGGCCAGCCAGCTCCTTGAGGTCTGCTATCCTTTTTTCCAACTCGTGTATTGGCTTTTCAAAATCCAAATAGGGCCCGTTCATCGCTTGCTCTTTAGTAGATTTGGTTTCCCGCCAGTTCCCAGAAGTCTTTCCCAGATGGTGAACCAGAGGCGAATCAATATACTAAAAAAAACGACAGCCCTCAAAAGAATGTTGGGGAGGTGGTGCTTTTGGTAAAAATAATACATGCTCCGATGGTGCTCTACCAGCATGGAAAGTTTCCTCCGACGGGTGCTTTGACCAACATGGTGAATAACTGTTACTTCTGGAAAGTAGTACACCCCAAAACCGGCCTTTTTCGCTCTATAGCAAAAATCCACATCTTCCGCATACATAAAGAAAAGCTCATCTAGCCCCCCTATCCTGTCCAAAACCTCTCTCTTGGTTAGGAGACATGAACCGGAGACCCAATCCACTTCTTTCTCGTTAGTCCGGTTGAGGTCTTTCAAAAGGTACCTTCTGGATAATGGATTCTGAGGAAAAAGCTTGTTTAACAGGGACTGACTGGAGGAGATGGCGGTCAGGTAAGAAGGAAATGATCTGCAGGAGAAAAGGACCGCTCCCTTTGTATCGACCATCCGCGGCCCGCAGATTCCCGCCTGTGGATGGCTGTCCAGGAACTCGATCATCCTGGTTGTCCCGCCAGGGGTAAGCTCCGTGTCCGGGTTTAGAAGCAAAATGTAACGTCCCCTGCTCCGCTTTATCCCCTGATTGCAGGCGACGGAGAAACCAAGATTCTGCTCGTTTTCCAACAGATTAACCTGGGCGAACTCGTCTTTGATCATCCTGGCGCTTTGGTCCGCAGACTTGTTGTCTATCACCACCACCTCAAAACTCAAATCCTTTTGGTAATCAAGAATCGATGCCAAGCATTTCCTTAACAGATTCCTCACATTGTAGCTGACTATGATAATGGAGAGGTCTATTTCTGGCTCAAAAGTGAACAGCATGGATGAGTGGCTTTTCCCATGAGTTCGACTGCCTCGGATAATTACTTCAACTTTGCTCCAACTTGCTTGCTACCCGGATGGTTTGCTGATAATCACAATTTGCCCAGAAGACTCCAGAGTCTCAGTCTCCATACCATCCAGACAGCTTCCCTTACGATCTTTTTAGACATCTTGGACTGCCCCACCCTTCTGTCCTCGAATACGATAGGTATCTCCTTTATCCTGAATCCCTTTTTCCAGGCGCGAAAGCTCATCTCTATCTGAAAGGAGTACCCGTTGGATCTGACTTTTTCCAGATCGATGGCTTCAAGAACCTCCCGGCGAAAGCATTTAAACCCGCCGGTAGCATCCCTGACCGGAAGACCGGTGACAATCCTTGAGTAGACATTGGCGTAATAGGACAGGAGCAGTCGGGACATGGGCCAGTTTATTACGTTGACCCCCCTTATATAGCGGGACCCGAGGACTAAATCTTGCTCCTTGATGGCTTGCAGGAAATCAGGGATGTACTTGGGATCGTGAGAGAAATCGCAATCCATTTCGAACACGTAGTTAAAGTCCCTTTCCAGGGCAAACTTAAACCCGGTTATATAGGCGGTCCCAAGCCCGCTTTTGTTCTGCCGATGAATCACGAAGATACGGTCGTTCTCCTTTGCCATCCTGTCTGCGATCTCGCCGGTGCCATCCGGTGAGTTGTCATCTACTATCAGTACGTGGATGGATGGATCCCTCTCCAAAACCAAGGGAACGATCCTCTCGATATTTTCCCGCTCGTTATACGTGGGTATGATCACCAAGCTCTTCATCTCTCAGGTTCATCTCCGGCTTACCCGGGTCTATGGCTTTTAGTTTTCCTTATTCTGACGAGTCCGTCCGACCACATAAAATACAAACATAACCACAAGCAGCCCGGCTGTCAACAGTCCGGACGTCTTGCCAGCCCGGTAGGCACCGGACCGGAAGATGAACCTCACCTCGTGTTTCCCCGGCCCTAAATGAACCGCCCGGAAAAGATAGTCCGCCCGATATATTTTTGCCTCCTGGCCGTCCACGTACGCTTTCCACGACGGATAATAGTTCTCGCTCAAGACCAAAAAACCAGGCCGGGACAGTTCAGCTTTGACGATCATGCTGTTTATGTTATCCGTCTCAATCCAGGCGATACCGGAAGCCGACGAGGTGTCCGTTTCGGCCGAGTGAACTTCCGGCTCCTGCTCGAGGATGACGGAGTTTTTGTGATCGAAATCCGGATGGGATATCCTGTTCAGGATTTCCTCCCGGTCTGCGATCACCTCGTAATCGAAGACGATCCGGGCGCGGGGAAGGTAATTCTGGTTCTGCAGCACATAGACGCCATCGCCCTGAAATACCTGCTTGAATTTGGGGTCCTGCAGCGGCTGCCTGGAAACCAGGTATTTGGTGTTCAAAAGGTTCAGCTTGTTTCCCAAGATGAACTGTGAGTATCTTCTCCCGTATTCCTCCTGGGTTCCGGCTCCTTCCCGATAGCTTCTTTCGGTGAAATCGTCATAATCTTTCAGCTGGTTGCCGTGGTAACCGAAGACCTGTTGAACGTTGTACAGGGCTAGGGTATTTTGACCCTGGTAGGTCCGGGGAAGGGACAGTACCCGAAACTTGTCCTGGTCTTTCAGCAGAAAATCAATGGCGCTGTCTTTTCGGAAGTAGCTTTGATAGTCGAAATTTTGGATGAATTTCCCGTCCACCCGCCAAAGATCGAAAACCAAAAGGACTCCAATCCAGATAAAGAAACCGGAGCGCCCCAACTTCTGTTTGACCAAAAGATAGATCGCCGCAGCAGTCAGTCCCACCAACAAGAAGGCCATCCAGAATCCCTGTGCCATGCCCGGCAGATTCTGGCTTAGGGCCTGGGCCTTATACGGGTTTATGTCCGAATAGATAATTCCCGTCCAAATTGACAAAAGGGCACTTCCTGCTGCGGAAAAAAGAAGAGCAAGGATCAGAAAGACTGCGGTGAGAATAAGAAGCAGTTTGAGCAGCCTTCTTTGTTCAGAGACGTTTTTCATCCCTTTCAGCAAGCGCTCCAGGAAAAGCGCGGACAGGAAGACTAAGGAGAAGACCAGCAGGAAAAGAATCAAGCCAGGCGCCCGAAAGCTCTTGACGCCTGGAACCAGGTGATAGAAAAGCCTGTAGATGGGAGTATGTCCGCCCAAGGCATAGATCACCGCCAGGCCGGATAATCCCAGAAAAAACCACAGTTTCTTGTCCTTGACAAAGAAAAACGCAAGAAACGCAAATAGCAAGGGAATGATGCCTCCGTAGTCAGCGTTTTGCTTGAAGGGGTTCCTGCCCCAATAGGTGCTCTCCTGCTGAAGGTTATATCCGCAGAATTCCGGTACCACCTGAGAGGCCAGTTCCTCGGGATGAGACGACCATGAGACCGCATACTGGTATCCTCTGGCGCCCTCGGCTCTGGGCGAGTACTTGTTGACGTAAATGTAGGTGGGCAGTATTTGCACCAGCGACAGCGCAAGCCCGATGATCACGGCTATGACAAAAAGCGCGATCGGCTTGATCAGCGGTTTGACCCGCTGGGATTCGGCTTCCTTTTTGCGGGTGGAGAAGTCTAGTACCAGCCGGAAGATAAAATACAGACCAACCGCCCAAAGCGCGTAGTAAGCCAGCTGGGGGTGATTTGCCAGGATCAAAAGCCCTATGGACAATCCCAGCCCCAGATAGTAAACCCACTTTCGGGTGTCCAGACCCCTTTGAAGGAAGAAAAACAGCAAAGGCAGAAGGCTGGTCACGTACATCCTCCCGTCCTGACCTCCGTACACCCAGGAGACTAAATTGGCCGAAAACATATACGCCAACGCAGAGAATATGGAAACCAGCCTCGAAAATCTGAAAGCCCGCATACAAAGATAGGTGAAAACGCCGGCTAAGAAAACGGTCAACACCAGCTTCCATCCCAAGGCTCGATGGAAGGGCAGGATGAATTGCAGGACGGCCAGAGGATAGAAGGCATCTCCGGCCATGGCATCCACGAAGGGAACGCCTCCGAAAAGGTAAGGATACCACAGAGGCATGGTATGATATTCCCTGACAAACGAGGACAAAAATGACCGGTACATCACCCCCGCTTCCACGGTATCGCTTCCGTAAAGCATCTGATCGGAGAAGACGAAGCTGGAAAACAGGGTCATGGTCAGAAGGAACATCAAAACCCAGGGAAGATATCGCCAGAGTCTTTCCTGCTGCTGTGCGGTAAGACCCACACTTCTTCTTTTTTCGATCTTCTTGGCTTTTTTGGTTTTTTCTTTTCTTTTTTTCATGACCAAGGAACAGTTGGCCTCTTTTCAATTCTCTGGCGAGACTACAAGTTCCGTGCCTTCGGCCCTGCCCTGTTCATTTCAAAGGTATGGCAATCAGAAAACATAAAAGCTCCGCAACCGTGACCCACAGGCGGGCAAGAAGAGCTATCAGAGTTGCCACCGGCAGGGGGAAGAAGGCAGGAAACATAGACGATAGCAAAACCACCAGGAGGCCTTCCCTCACCCCTATCCCACCCGGAACGAACAGGGCCAAAAAACCAACGTTCACGGAGAAAGCAAAAGCACCGGTAAAGCTGGGATACATGGAAAAAGAAGCCTGGGCCAGCGCTTTTACGAATACCAGGAATGCCAGTCCGAATAGAAGCCACGACACAGAGTAACACAAAAGGTAAATAATAACATCCTTGCTGTTGATATCAAGTGTAATTTTCTCCTTTTTCAAAATCTTCAACCCCATATTAACGGCTCTGCGGAGCAAGTCGGGGTAGACCACCAGCGCAATGACGGCCAGAGAGAACAAGCCCATCACTCCTACCAGGGCTGGACTTTCGGAGAGAAACTCAGAATACAGGTTTACGCCCAGAAAGGCAAAGGCGATCAGCAGGCCGGACATCACCGAGCAGGTCTGGGCCAAGACCACCGTGGAAAAAGTGTTCTTGGTGGGCACTCCCCGTTTTTCCAGCATGTAGAGCATTCCCAGAAACTGCCAAACCTTTCCCGGAAGATATCTGCCCAGATTGGCGAAGAACCAGATTTTGAAAAGACCCGAATAGGAAATGGTCGAACCGCTGTGACGGAGAATCCAGCGCCAAATCTGAACCAGCCAGCAAAGCGCCATTATCTGAAAGACAAAGGAGATGATCAGAAGGGGATAGTTGAGTCTCCACTCGAAGCCCCTTACCTCATTCCAGTTGGCTATGACGCTTTTGACCAGGAAATAGAATATCAGAATGATAACGACGAGCTGCGCTGATCTGACTAGTATCTTCTTTGTATCCATCGGAGCACTTCCACATACTTCTTGAGAAACGCCTCCTGGGAGAATCTTGCCTCGGCACTTCGGTAGCCGGCTTCTGACAGTCGGGAAGCCAGCGTCCTATCCCCCAGTACCTCCTCCACGGCAGATGCCAGACTTTCGTAATCTCCGGGCGGAAACAGAAGGCCGGTTTTTCCGTGCTCAATTATCTCCGGGATTCCGCCGGAGTCGGCTCCTATCACCGGCTTTCCGCACAACTGCCCCTCCACCACAACCAATCCGAATCCTTCCTTGATGGAAGGAAGTATGACCATATGGCACTTGTTATAATATTGGTTTAGACTTTCCTGGGGCATAAGATCATAAAGGAAGACCTCTTTCTCCAGTCCCAGGTCCCTTATCAAGGCTTGCAGGTTTGCCTTCTCCGGACCTTCTCCAATGATCACCAGATCGAGCTTGTCCCGCTTTTGCAGAACCAGGTGAAATGCGCGAATCAAGGTAGCCAGGTCCTTTTGCCTGGTCAGTCGAGCCACACACAGAATCATCTTTCGTTCCCGCACGGGAGTTTCCATCCGGTGGATCTTCTCCGGATCGATGGGCATGGGGAGGACGAAAACCTTGTCGGGAGCAACGCCCAGTTTGCCGGTCAACTGCGCCTTGATGAATTCTGAGACCACGGTGATTCCGGCGGCATGCTTAAACACCCACTTAGCCAGAGCGGAAAAGAGGGGATTGGTGCCGATCAGCCTGACGTCAGTGCCGTGAAGCGTCACCAAAAGGGGAAGGTTTCTCAGGCCTGAGACTACGCATCCCAACACCCCTGTGGGAATCCACCAGTGTGCATGAATGCACGACGGTCTCTTCTTCAGTGCGAGTTGGGAACCCGTGTGGAGAAAACGGTACAGAAAAAGAGGGCACAAGACAAATAGATTGAAGGGGTTTTTGACCACCATCTCCTGCATGCGCCCGGTGTAAGCCAGCCTTTCCCATTTCTCCGAAAAATACCGGAAGCGAAAGATCTCCACCCCCAGGATTTGCTCATGCCGAGCCAAACCCTTCTGGTGCGGCGCCAGAACCGAAACCTGCCAGTTCGCCCCGATCAGAAGCTTGGCCGCGACGAATATGTGTTTGCTTAAGATGTCCCCTCTGTACTTGATAAATGATTGGGTGAGTATCAATACTCTATCTTCAGGCGGTTTTGATGCCAAGGGTTATCTTTGCTCCTTTTCGTATTCCATCCAGCTTCACCAGAGTATTATCCCCTTCTGTCACCATATCAAAATTGCATCCATCCACGCTCGTTTTCCCTGCTTTTGCGCCGATCAGTTCCAAGCTAATCTTGTCCAAAGAATCGGATGCCGCAAGCTCCCAGGATGACTCTTTATCCCCGGCAGATCGACACTTCAGTTCCAGACTCTTTCTTTTCCTCCACCACTCGGCCAGCTGGCTTCCCGGGGCTACAAAATAACCCTTCTGGTGCACAAAATCCAATATTTCCTCATACAGCCGGGGATAGCCGGAAAACCCCAGTTCATCGACCATGTGAGTATGCCAGAGTATGGTGACCATTCCACCCAAGCCCTCCAATTCCTGGAACCTGCTGATGATGTCTTCTTTTATCTGTTTTGGGGAGAAGGAGAGGTACTTGGAATAAGTCCGGTCCATTACCGCCAGAGGCAATTCCAAAAGGTCCAGCTTCCGGTCATTCTGCAGATCATAGACATCAAAGGGGAAGGCAAAGCTGGCTCGGTAACCCGATTGGTCGGCAAACCCCAGGCTGGTATCGTAGGAGAAGTGGCAGTCTTGGTGATCTATCCAGCTTTGGGGGATTCTGAGTCTCAGGAAGTGTTGTCTGATCCCCCGGACGGGAGACCCGACCAAGCGCCTGAGCTCTTCCTTTTCCTCCCATAACAATCGGGAATTGAGAAAAGTGTGGTAACTGGCGTGCAGGCCCACCTCCAGTCCTTTCGACAAAAGCTCTTTGGCTCTATCGAGAATCTCGGGACTGGCAAGATCATAGGTCAGATCAGAGCTCAAAACGGACTTGACCCCCGGCCTTCCGGTCATGAAATAAAAAGAGGATTTGAAAGAGAAGTTCTCTTCTGCAGAAGTTATCTGCTCGAAGGCCAGAGCCGGGTTCTTGCCGGAGAAAAGTCCTTTGGACAGGCTCCAGAAGGTCTTGAGCAAAGATGAGAGCCGACCGCTTCTTATCAACTCAAGACACCGGACCATCGAATACAGATACCATTTTTTGATGATGTCGACGTCGTGGGTCAAACAGACGGCCAGCTTCTCTGCATTGGGCCAGAAGCATCTTCTGATCAGGGGGATGTTCTTGGAGCGGGCGACTTGGCAGATGATCTCCAGCAGGAGCTTGAGATATTCGTTCACCACCGCCCTTTGAGAAAACCCGTGTTTAAAAGGGATGCTCTCCGGTGTGGGGAAGCGGCCGTGCTTGTCGAAGGTTCCCGTTTCCGTCTCCTCCCGGCGAGACAGGAAGAAGAAGGACGAGAAGATCAGATCGGCATTCACAACTACCGGGCCGTGCGCGGAGTGCACGACTTCTTGAGGAAGCTCGACTCCCTTTTTGCCCAGGACCGGAAGCTTTCTGCCGTCAGGAGTTACCGGAAACCCGACTTGGATCGAGTCGGTGCTTTCGGTCCAGTTCTCCGATATGATTATGGTCTCGGTTTTTCCTTGGCTGTTCTTTTTCCAATCGGTGGATGTTCCGTAGACGACCAGGATGCCTGGGGTGATCTTGTCGCGCTCCCCTGAGTTCACGAAAGCATAAGGGAAACCTAACGTATCGAAGAGCACCTCGAATGCGTATCTGGCTTTCTTGACGTGTGCTGGACTGCAATCCAGTAGGACGTAGATGCACATGTTTACTGGGTTCGCTCGAGTTTTCTGATTATCTTGGCGGGTATTCCGCCCACGATATGGTAAGGGGGAACGTCTTCTGTGACCACCGATCCGGCCCCCACCACGGCACCCTCGCCGATGGTCACGTTAGGCAAGATTATGGCACCGCATCCGATCCAGGCATCATTCCGGATTATCACCTTACCCCGCTGCACCGGGGCAAAGGACCGGATCTTAGAAAAATTGGGGTGAGACGAGGTGACTATGGTCACCCGGGGAGCAAAGCTGACCCGGTCGCCGATCACCACATTGCCCTTGTCCGCCAGTTCCTCGACGATGATGAAGTCGTCTGCGATATAGACATCTTTGCCAATTTTGAAATGGCACATGCGCAGAAGCGAAATTCTCCACTTGTACCAGATGCAGTTCCGGGCTAAAGTCTTCAAGATCTTCTTTTTCAGTTTGAAGAATTTCATGTCAGGCCAGATGTTTGTACAGAAATGCTCCCTTTCGGGTCAACCATATGGGCATCCTCTTCCACGTGCCGGTGAGGAGCCGGAACTTCCATCCCGCCCGGTCGGTGGCTCCCACGCCTCTTATTTCCGGCCAGTAATAATAATACAAGTCTTTTTCTTGAGCGCCCCATCTTTTCTTGAATTCGGCTAAGCCCGTGTTATCTTGAGATACTCTTCCCAGATCAAACACGCGGTAGTCATTCTCCATGGCCCAAAGCATGGTCTGCCACAGCAGCAGATGGTTGGGGCGACAGAACAGATACTTCGGATCGGATGCCCCATACATGTAATAAACCTTGTCCTTGAACAGGAAAAAGAAAGCCCCGGCCACGGGTCTTTCCTGATATCTGGCCAGAACCAGCTTGGCCAGACCATTCTGCACCAGCATGTGCCGGACGTTCTTTAAAAACGAATAAGGCTGAGGGGGAATTCCGTGAAACCGACACGTCCCCAGGTTCAGCCTCCAGAAGTCTCTCAGCCCTGCTTCGGTTTCCGAGAATTCGATTTTCACTCCATCCTTCTTGGCTTTGTTTATGCTTCTCTGAGTGCTGCTCTTGTGCAGATTCCGCCAGTTTGCGTCCGGATCGGCCAGGTGCACGATGTAAGTTCGATAGTAGTCGCTGGCATGAAACCCCAGGCTCTCGGCAGCTCCCTCTTCATGGTCGGCTTTTATCTCGAAGTATTTTGATCCCGTCTTTTCAGCAATCCGCAAGCCTTCCTCAAGCAGGCGTAGAGCGATCTGGTGGGAGTCGGCCAGGGGGCCGCAGACATAGGAAAATGGCAAGGACGCCATTCTCTTGCCGGTCAACCGACTATCGACGAACAAAAGCGGCAGGACGCCGGTGATCTTTCGGTCTTGCTCTTGGGAGCAAAGATAGTGCGGTTGGAAGCGGAATGATTGCTCGATTACCTTTTTCCAGATCAAAAGGTGAAAGAAGGATGAGCCTTGGTTTCGAAAAACGTACTCATCCCAGGCCTTTTCATCCGTGACGCGGGTTATTTGCATTCGTGTTTCCGGGACGTCCGGAATTTTGAGGGGGTTTTTTGCCATGCGATCTAAAACGATCGAAACGTCTTGCCTTTGTTCCGGCGGCTGGCCTGGTCAGTTTTACCCGCAGATTCTCGATTTCCTCTCTGATTCCGGTCATGGCCTCGGCCAAAAATCCTAATGCGAAAAATGAAATACCGGAGAGAACCAACAGAATCACCAGGTAGAGAAGTGGCCTCAAGCCTTCATGTTTTGCTATTCTCAAGTAAACGGCGACTCCTCCGGTCAAAACGCCCAACAGTATCAACAGCAGTCCCAAAGAGCCGAACAAAAGCAAGGGCTTTTTCATAAAGGAAAGCTGGAATTTAACCGAAAGCAGATCCAGAAAACCAATGGGGATTCTCCACAACCCGAACTTGGACTGACCGAATCTGCGTGGATGTAGTTTCACCTTTACCTCTCCGATATTGTACCCTTTATGTGCCGCCATCACCACCATGTATCTGTGCCAGTCCTTGCGCATGGGCACATCGTCAACCACCTCCCGGCGGAAGGCTTTGACCGAGTTGAGATCATGCACTTTGATCCCGAACACGATCCGGGAGAGAAGATTATAAAAGAAGGAGACGAATCTCTTCAAACCGTATGATCCCTGTTTCCATCCGCAGACCACATCGTATCCGTCGTCTATTCTCTCCACCAGCTTGGGGACGTCCCCAGGTAGGTATTGAAGATCGGCTGGCCAGAAGACAAATATCCTTCCTCGGGCCCTCGCGAATCCGGTCATCAGAGCCTGGGTAAGACCCAGGTTCCTCTTGTGAGCTGCCACCCGCAGGAAATTATATTTCTCCTGACATTCCTTGGCTTTAAGAAAGGTTCCGTCGGAGGAGCCGTCATCCACCAGGATCACCTCCCCGTTCATTCTGGTGGAGGCGAACATCTTCGCGAATTCCTGCATCAAAGGAGGGATATTGTCCACTTCGTTATAAGCCGGAACCACCACCGAGACCTTAACATTTAAATCGTTTCTTCGCATAATCTCAGTATCCTTTTACTCTTTCCAATTCTTCCGCCAGCTGGGCGTTCCCTGGGAAAAGCTCCAGAGACTTTTCCCACTGGGCAATTCCCATTGATCTGTAGCCGTCGTCACCGGTTACACTTGCCATGACCATGTACACTGAGCCTAGCTGCTGGCGGATCACAAAGTCAGTAGGATGGAACCCTGCCGCCCGCCTCAATGAGCTTATGGACTTCTCAAGCTGACGGATGTTAAAGTAAAGTTCTGCCAGTGCCTGGTACCCGCTGAAGCTATTCGGATGCTCGGACACGAACTTCTCGAATACGACCAAAGCTGAATCGCCCTTGCCTGCTTCTTTCAGCAACTTTGCGGTCTCAAAATCTGACAGTTGATACCTCTCCGTCTCGGAGTTGCCGGTCCATTCCCCTATTCTATAGATATCGACCGGAATGTTCCTGAGCCAATAGGTGACCACGACTCTAGCTTTGTTCATCACCTGGGGATAGTCCTGAAAAGCTCTCTCCTGATTTTTTCCCCTTTCCAGAGCCAGATGAGTGATTGGGTAGGTGAGGAAAAGCTCTGGGTCGGGTTCGGTGACTCCGAACATGTGGATCAAATTCTTCAGCTGGTTATCCCATGCCAAGGCCGGTCCATAAGGGCCCGAGACCATGGCCTGGTCATTTAGAATCTCCCCCAAATCCAGAGACGATCGGTAAAGAGAATACGTTGGGTTGGAAGCCCAGGTGGCATACTGCAAACCGTTGACCGTAATCGAAATTACGGCCAGGGCCAGCACCGTTAAAAACCTCTGTCCCAAGCTAAGCCTTCTTGTTTGCGCAGCGCCGTCTGCCTTGGCTCTGCCTCTGGATCGGGCAAGCCGCCAGGCATACAGGGCTCCCAAGAGCAGGGTGACAGCCAGAGAGACAAGAAGAGTGTAGAGCAATGGAACCGGTTTCTCACCTAGCAGGTAATAAGTGCTGATTACATGATTAACACAAAACGCTATGGCCGCCGCAAAAACGATCCAGAATAGAATTCCGGGCGACCGCTTTCCTTTGGAGTCAAAAGAGGAGAGGAAAGAATCCAGCCATAATCCCGCCATGGCGCAAATGGGAGGAATCAGATACAGCTGGTAGCGTAGCGGCCTGTAGTTCAGAATCATCAACAGGAAGAAAGCCACCAGAAACCATAACACCAAAAACAACTCAGATTTGGACCTGGGATCTCTGCGCTTGATTAGTTTCTTGAGGGGTCCGGCGTTTCGAAAAAGCAGGAGAAGTCCCAACAAAGACAGCACAAAGACTACGGGCATACGATAGAAAAACGAGACAAAGACAACGTCCGTGCCAAAGGTGAACAGAGCATCAATGAACCCGAGAACGGATTGGAGGGCGACCGGAAAGCCGTAAAGACCCAATGCCTGCTCACCCAGATAACCTGCCACCTCCTTCTTGGCAGGCAGATAGCTGAAGAAGACCCAGAACACGGTTACCGAAAGAAAGCCTGCAGCAAACAACAAAGCAGGTTTGAAGTCGACCTTGCGGCTGGTTTGAGTGGAATGGTCAAACGTCCACAAAAGCAGGACCCCAAAACAAGCCGGCAGTATGAATGCCGCCATGGTCTTTCCGAAAAAGACCGCCGCGGCAAAGCAGATGCCTGATGGTATCAAAAGGAGGCTTTTCGTAAAGGATAAGACCATGAAATAAAACCCCAGGGTCAGAAGGAACATGGCGGAGATCTCCAGAAACGGATTGCGGCCGTACATAGTGAAAACAAAGTTTACGGCCAGGAAGAACAGGGACAAGAATGCTGCTCGCTTGCCGAAGACCTTTCTAATAGCCAGAAACAAAAGCAGCATGGTGAGAAGATTCAGTATCACCGCCACCAGATTGGCTTGAAATCTGCCTGTGCCGAAGATGGAAAAGACGATGTACGATGCCAAGGAACTGAAAGATTTCAAAAAGAAGACGAAGCGATTATGTCCGAAAAGGTCCCAGCTGCCCCACAGGACGTTATTCCTGGCAAAATAGGTATATTGAGGCGGGTCGGTGGCCACATCCTGACTCCAGGAGATGTGAGGGGGATCGGAATTCAGGAAGAGCAATCCCCCCATGAGGGCCAACCCCATGATCAAACAGAATAGCAGGATTTCAAAAGCTCTTGAGGAGAAGACCGGGTTTTTGAAAAACTCAGTTAAGGCGGACTTTTTCTCTGTCGAGCCCTTCGGTGCTGACTGTTTTATTGACTTTTTCCTTTTTGATTTCATTTATCGTCTACCCAAGACCGTGACTGTGGCTTTCAGTTATGGCTCCAGTTCGACTGGCTCAGCAGGACAAAATCCCGGCCTCACCCCCTTAGTCCCCCTCTCCACAAACTGGAGAGAGGGAAACAGGGGAATAGCCAAACGATCTTTTTTCTGTTTACACTTTCTTCCGTCGTCTCTCGGGACCTGTTGATCTGTCCTGGATAAGTCCTGCTCTTACTTTCTGATTCTTAGCAGCAGATAGAAAAGCGGCTTGACTATGGGCCACCAGTCCAAAAACGGTCTGATTTTGGAGTATTTCTTCTTCGATGGGTAGATTTTAGAGACCGGCACCTCACCGAATTTGTATTTCAGCTTAAGAACCCAGAAGTGAATGTAATACTCCAGCTCATAGGTAGAAAGCCAATTCTGCCATATGTTTATCTTGGGATCATCAAACAAGGATACTTTGTATGCACGGAAGCCGTTGGTCACGTCGCTCAGCTTTCTTCGCAGCAGCACAGACCACAAAAAGGTGAAAGCTCTGATTGCAAACCTTCGCGCAAAGGGAAGATTCCCGGCCTCGCCTCCCTCTAAGTACCTGGAGCCCTGTATGTAATCATAATCCTCTTCAAAAATCGGTTTAAGGAGCCTAGGTATCTGTTTGGGGTCGTCCTTGCCGTTGCCTGCCATAACGGCTACCAGAGGAAAGCTGTTTTTTCGTGCGTAATCGATTCCGTCTCTGATGCAGCTTCCCACCCCTTGTTTTTGCCGGTGATGGATATTCTCCACATTAAAGCTCTTTAAAACCTCCGCAGTAGCGTCGGTGGAGCCGTCGTTGACCACAAGAACCTTATCCATCTGCACCTGCTTGAACTTCTCCAGCACCGTTTTAATCCCGTTCTCTTCATTGTACACCGGAATGATCACCAGAGTTTTCACTCTTTTTTCTTCCAAGCGCAGACTCCAGAGTGAGAGCTGATATCTATCCTTAAGTCTTGAGGCGGGATGAATTCCCGCCTCTATGTGCTGTTAAGCTTTATCGAACACACAGCAGAGCCCAGGCCTTATTGGAATTTCGGCTTTCTGAAATTTTCCGGCAAAACTAAACCTTTGCACTCCGATAAAGATGCCGCCAACGGGTTTCCCTACCCCAACTGCACTTAGCCTTTTGAATAGAACTCTTTGATGCAGTCGGTCGTGTACTTTATCTGTTCCTCAGTTAGTTCGGCGAACATGGGGAGCGACAGGATCTCATCCATGCATCCCTCGGTCACCGGGAAGTCTCCCCTCTTGTATCCCAGGAAACTGTACGCCTTCTGCAGATGTATGGGTATGGGGTAATGGATGTTGGTGAAGACGCCCTTCCCTTTCAAAAAGTCCATGAGCTTCTCTCTATCCTTCACCCGCACGCAGAAGACGTGATAAACGTGCTTGGCATATGGCATCTCTTCCGGCGTGTTCACGTCTGTTCCTTCCAGGTGTTTCCGATAGATGTCGGCGTTTTTTCTTCGGGCGCGGTTCCACTTGTCCAGATGCTTCAATTTGACCGAGAGAACCGCTCCCTGAATACCTTCCAGCCGGCAGTTGTTGCCGATGTGGTCGTGATAGAATTTCTTGGGCGAACCGTGATCCCTTAACATCCGGAGCTTCTGGGCCAGGTCATCATCGTCTGTGGTTACTGCGCCTCCTTCCCCATAGGCACCGAGGTTTTTGCCCGGGTAGAAGCTGAAACATCCAGCCTTTGCCAGACCGCCGATTCTTTTCCCCTTGTACTCAGCTCCGTGTGCCTGACACGCGTCCTCGATGACGGTTATTCCCTTCTTTTCTGCTATCCGGAGCACGGGATCCATGTCTGCCGGCTGCCCATACAGGTGCACGGGAATTATCGCCTTAGCTTTTTTGGTAACAGCCTTCTCCAGTTTGGCTGGATCCATATTGTAGCTTCTATCTTCTATGTCCATAAGTACAGGCCTTGCACCGGCAAAGGAAATCGCTTCAGCCGTGGCTATGAAGGTGTTGGTCGTGGTTATAACTTCATCTCCCTCCCCAACCTCTAACGCTTTTAATGTAAGGAGCAAAGCCGAAGTCCCCGAATTGACACCGATGCAGTGCTTCACGCCGCAGTAGTTGGCAAATTGCTGCTCGAAATCCACCACAGCTTTGCCAAGAATGAAAGCGGTGTTGGAGATGACGTCCTGAATGGCTGAGTCGATCTCCGGTTTGATGGCCTGATACTGGGCTTTCAAGTCGACGAAATTTACCTTCATCAAATCCTCCTCGAGCTTCCTTGATGTATGATACGTTTTAGGCTAAGATACGTCATTACCCTCGAAAGTCAAGCGTTTAGTGAGTAACCTTCCCATGACCGACGCAATCACAGAGTTTGCCATTTGTTGTTATGAAAAGCCAGCACCCAACTTGAGTTAGGTGCTGGTTTCTCTTGTGTGCAATCCCGCAGTCCGCCTATCACAAGCTCCTTCGAATCAGCCCTCCTCGTACGGCGGCCACAGGTAAGGTCTTTTGAAGGCTCCTATATAACACTCCAACTCGTCAATCTTCTTCACTACTCTGGCAGGATTTCCCACTGCCACCGAGTCTTCCGGTATATCCCCGGTCACAACCGATCCGGCACCGATCAAAGCATTTCTTCCGATCTTGACTCCCGGACAAAGCACGGAGCCTGCTCCGATTTTCACCAGATCCCCTACCTTCACTCCGCCTCTGCATTCCTTATACTTTGGGCACAGCATGGGATGAGGGTCGTCGGTGAACACAACGTTGGGCCCGAAGAACACGTGGTCTCCCGTGGTGACCATCTCCAGAAAGCACAGGCTGTGAATTCTGACGTGGTTGCCTATCTTGTTCTCGAACTCCAGCACCGCGTTGGTTCCCACGCTAACGTCATTGCCGATAACGTTGTCTTCCCGAATCGAGGCTCCCTGTCCGGTCTGGAAATTGTCCCCGACTCTGTTCCCCGCATAAATAGTGGTGAAGGGGCGAATCACCGCGTTCTTGCCGATAACCAGCTTAAGCTCCCCGTCCTTTTTACCCCGAGGCGGCTTGCCCAGAACGCAGGGCCCTTCGATCACCGACCCCTGGCCTATCTTCACGTTTTTGTATATGGCAACATCTCTGGTTATCTTCACGTTTTTGAATTTTGGCTTCGCTTTCGGACTCATACTCTGACTACCTTCCCTTTCTGCTTCATCGATTCGGTAGCGGATTGCAGGAGCTTCACCACTCGTAGTCCAGCCACACCGTCAGTCAGGGGTTTTCTATTTTCGCTTATGCAGTCCGTGAATTCTTCGCTCACCAGTCTTAATGCTTCGGTGGTCTCCAGCTTTGGGGCCAACATGTCGCCTGATCGATACTGAACCAGCATCTGATAAACATCCTCCCTCTTCTCGTGGTAACTTACTCCCTTATCGTAGATCTTCACCTTTTCGCTGGGCTCAGTATCGTCATATATGATCATCTTCTTAGTGCCGCCGATGAGGGTCGTCCTCACCTTGGCCGGAGCCAGCCAGTTGACGTGGATGTGGCCCAGAAGATTGCCAGGATACTGCACGGTGATATAGGCCATGTTCTCCAGATCGCCCAGGTGACATACGCCTACCGCCGAGACCATCTCCGGATCTTTTTGCAGAAGGAAGTCCATGATGGAGAAATCGTGCGGAGCCAGATCCCAGATCACGTTCACGTCGTGCTGGAAAAGTCCCAGATTCACCCGCACCGAGTCGAAGTAGTACAGATCGCCCAGCTCACCGCTTTCCACCAGCTCCTTCATCTTTCTCACCGCTCCGGTGTACAGGAAGGTGTGGTCCACCATCAGTTTTTTGTTTTTCTTTTCCGCCAGCTCGATTAGCTTCTCCGATTCTTCCACGGTCGCCGTCATGGGTTTCTCTAAGAGAACGTGTTTGTCGTTTTCCAGAGCCTCTTGGGCAGCCGGAAAGTGATTTGAAACAGGCGTTGCGATCACCACGGCGTCAATCTCGCGATCCTTCGCCAGTTCCTTGTAGTCGGTGGTGGTCTTGATGGTGGGATATCCACGCTCCACCAGAGCCAACCTGTCCTTGCTCAAATCGCAGACCTTGACGACCCTGGCGCCTTTGTTGGCATAGAAGTTGCGAACCATGTTGGGTCCCCAGTAACCGTAACCGATAACTCCTACGTTAATCATTTTCACCTCTAGAGCTTGGGATATTAACAGATTGATAAAACATGCTGAAATTAATACGAAAGGAGCTTGAAAGTCAATAACTGCAGGCTCATTTTCATTTCAGGCGAACAAGTCATAATTCATAAGTACTTCCTTGCTCAGAGTCGTGTAAAACGTGGTCCTTTCCGTGAGCTGTTGGGCATCAAATCCTTTCTCTCTCAGGCACTTCACAAGCTCGGCAAAACCGTGCACGGTATAGATCTTTTTGGGCTGAACCTTCCTCACGTATTCGATGAGTTCTGAGAAATCGGCGTGATCGGAGAGGGGGATAGCTGCATCTGTACCGGAGTAGAACCTTGTCCCTGCATCCATGGCCCAACCGGTCAGTATGGCGGTTGTCTTCCGGGGTATACTCTCAACCATTCGGGATCTTCTCGACTGAGGCGGTATGATCAGCACGTCAGCGTCCAGATTCTCGCCTCGGTAAAGCTTGTAACTTCTGAGTTTCACCCCGAACTCCTCATATATCTTTGCGATATCATAGATTCTCTGGTGCACGCTGAGCTTATAGCCCCTGTTGGACAGTATCTTCATGGCCTCCTGCGCTTTGCCCAAGGAGTACGCCAGAAAGACCGGGATTTCGCCTCTTGCCCGGGCATCTTGCACAAATTCGATCATCTGCGCCTGAACCTGTCTGGGGCGAGGAAATACATAGTGGGGACGCCCGAAGGTCGACTCCATGATGAGAATATCACATTTCTTGATCTCCGCGCTTGTTGCGGTCAAGCTTCGTCTTAGTTTAAAATCCCCGGTATAGACAATTCTGACTCCCCCTTTTTCTATTAGAATCTGGGCTCCACCCAAGATGTGACCGGAAGGAAACAGTTCCAGCTTTACGCCATCGAATCTTCTGGGTCGGTTGTATTCCAGAGTTTTGAATTTGGCTTTTCCGTAGCGGTGCTCAAATAGCTTGGCAGTTTCCCTGGTGGCAAGGATCTCGGCATGTTTGATTGCATGATCTGCGTGGGCATGGGAAACAAAGCAGAAATTCACTTTTCTTCGGGCATCCAGCCACAAGCCTGTGCCCTTTATGTGAATTCCGTTGTCAAACTCGATCATAAAATATCAGACCCCTGGTTTGCCTTTGCCTGATGGCCAAGCGCAGGATAAATTCCTGCGCCTATGTACGAAATTCATGGATCACTGACCGTAGGCGAGGGCATTCAGCCCCCGCCTGAAGTCCAAGCCATTCCTGAACAATCCCTTCAGACTCAATCTTCTTCAGCGGGGCTGGGAGCCCCGCCTACGAGTACATAGATCAACTCCATCCTGATCGCAGGGCGGGCACCCTTGCCCGCCCTGTGTTTACACGTTCCTGGAGGATTTATGCTACCAACTCAGCTTATAGCCAATTCTCCTTAAGAACTGCTTTCTTTCTTTTACGTCTTCTTCGGTTTCCACCCTTTTGGGAACAGAACCGTCAACCACGCCGATGATTCCTCGCCCTTGATCAGTTTCAGCGATTATCAATTGCAGAGGGTTAGCCGTGGTACAGAATATTCCCGCTACCTCCGGGCAATTCTTGATGGCGTTCAACACGTTAATAGGATAGGCATTCTTGATATAGATTATGAAGGTATGACCCGCTCCAATGTCAAAGGCACTCTGAGCGGCCAGTTTTTTCAGCTCCACATCATTTCCTTCCGACCTGACCAGGCAGGGCCCCGATGCCTCGCAAAAAGCCAGACCGAATTTTATCCCTGGCACCGAACCAATCAAGGCTTCATATAAATCCTCCGCGGTTTTGATAAAATGAGTTTGCCCCACGATCACGTTTGTCTTTTCCGGCATGGGAACCTTGTAGACTCTGAATTCCATATTTCCCTCCTTATGCTAAAAGCGCATAAATTAAAAGTCCCGGATCAATGCTTCCACTTTTCTGTCGCGTCGGGACATTGTTATCCCGGCGCCTGGTCACCATCTACTGGGCTTAAGCATCGGGACTACAAAGTCCCGATGCAACAGAAGGCCGTATATATTAAACCGCCACCTCAACCTGTATTCCGTGTGTTCCTCCGAGCCAGCGCGATTCGAAGGTGCGAGATCAAAAGAACATTGGTCTATTAATTTAAGAGCCGAACACCAAAAGGCAAGAAAAATAAACCAGACAGGCTTGGAAGACCCTGTTGCATCGGGATATTGTTATCCCGATGCCAGGTTACTATCTATCAGGCTAGAGCATCGAGACCACAAAGTGGCGATGCGAGGGAAAACTCCCCCTCGGAATCGACGAGAAAGAAACAAGGGCTAGGGGCAAGGCAAACAACCATGGGATTAGAACTCCAAGCGGGACGGATTTTCTTAATGGGAGATTTCTATAAACTCAGCGGTCACAATCGACCAATGGCCTACTTCTTGGCTTTCATCAGGAGGATTGTCCCCAGGACAGCAAAGAGGATGTTTGCGGACCAGGCGGCAAGAAGCGGCGGTAATATTCCCTCGTGTCCAAGAATTAAGGAACCTTTGATGACGATGTAAGAGCAGAAGGCTATGAAAAGAGTTATTGCCACGCCCACCGCCATTCCACTCCGACGAGGATTTGCAGCTATCGGTGCACCAAAAAGGACGATGAGGAAATTGATAAAAGGATAAGCAATCTTTGAATTCAGATCGGTAACCTCTTTAAGAGTTTCGGCACCGGCCCGTTTTCTGATCTTGACATATTCGGCCAGCTCCATATACCCCATTTCCTCAGGCTGCTTTTGTCTCCGGACCAGAGCTTCGGGTTTTATCTTCAAGTCCAAGCGGAACAGCCTATCGAAAGCTTGATATCTTTCTGCAGTAGCTGGGGCAAGCGAATCCAGATCCGTCTTGCTCTGATCTTCGGAATCTGCGGATTTCATGGAGGAATCGGAAAAGACTCTTTCCACCCCGTGCTCGAAAAGCCAGCCATCGTTTCCCCAGCTTGCCTTCTTAGCCCGTATCTCCTCTTTGAGCCGGCTCTCTTGGAATCTCTGAACCAACGCGTCGGTACCGGCTTTCTTCCTGGTGTCATAACTGGCTAAATGGAATATCCTTCCATCCTCTGCTTGAGCGAAGACATTGTGGAGTATTATATTCCTTTCGCGTCTTCCCTTTTCAATCTCAACTGCTTTGATCTCTTCCTTCTTCTGAGAGGTGTGCGGAAGGATTGTCTCGCCGAAAGCAACGGTGAAGAGGCTTATTAAAAAAGACAGGACAAACAGAGGAAGCAAGATACGGTACAAGCTTACGCCGGCTGACTTCATGGCTGTAAGTTCATTATGCCTGGCCAATTGACCCAGGGAGAAAAGGCAGGCAAGAAGCACCGCCACAGGAAGGGCGAGAACCAAAATATAGGGAGTGTAGAAGGCGTAATACTTAATCACCAGAAACAACGGGGCCTGTTTATCGATGAACTTGTCCACATGCTCAACCAGATCCACCACCAGAAAAACAAGCCAAAAAGCTACCAAGCTGAAGATCAGAGTTAAGCTGAATTGCCGAATCAGATATCTGTCCAATATTCGCATATGTTCTTGAACCTTGAAATTCCGGAGATATTCTTTTAGACTGCCGGCGCGCGACTGCTTGGCGACTACGGCTGCCGCTTGTCTCTGAATCGTGTGGCCACGAACTTTCGGGCCCATGCCCGGGGGATGAGTTTGGTTTCTCTGGCAGATTTTATCAAGATATAGATTCCGGTTCCACCGATGAGAATATTGGCTGACCACATGGCCAGAAAGGCGGGAACGAGCTGTCTGTCCGCCAGTTCCTCACCACCAATGAGAAACGCCCAGTATAAGACGAAGAATCCCAAACTCAATGCCACTCCCACTATCCCTCCTCTTCTTGCCATTATGCCCAACGGGGCTCCCACCAGTATGAAAACCACACAAGCTCCGGCCAGAGCAAACTTCTTGTGTACCTCCACCATGAGACTGTTGATGTATCTTCTTTTGTTCTTGACGTTTTCCTTTTCACTTAAGATCTGATTGAGGATATTGTGGTTCTCCTTGATCAGGTTGTCCAAAATAGCTTTTTCCTCAACCATGGGATGTTTGGATTGCGCTGTCTCTGCCGTCTTATCCCAGGCCAAATTTGCTGTCTTTACGATTTTGTGCTTCGAGGCTAGTACTTCTGCCTCCAACTTCCTGACTTCATTGAGCATCTGCGCAGAGGTTTTTTCCCGGTCGGTGCGGAAACCTGACTGGGAGCGCATGAGTTTGCTCCCCACGTCATGTATGTAAATGGTCTGTCGGTCGAAGCTTATCCGGCGGTACCGCTGAGGCTCGGTTTCATCGGCTTCATGCACTTCGCCGTTGAAAAGCTTGAAAACCAGAGTATTTCCGTCAGGGGTGAATTCTACCTTGCCCTTCTCAGCTATAATGGTTCGGGGGCTGCGTCGGTTTTTTTGGTCGTATATGGTCACCCCTTCCACGTCAGAGGAATGCGGATCCACCTTTCTTATCAGGATGTGATACTCCGGAATCTCGTCGATGAACACGTTCTCCTTCAGATTCCAAGTAGGGCGCTTCTGGTGAATATCCGTGGCTAAAAGACGGGCTTTATGGTTGAGCTCAGGCAAGACCCTGTCGTTGAAAAAAATCATGCCCACACATATGACAATGGAGATGATCAAGGCAGGCAGGATCAGACGATAAAGGCTTACTCCACTGGCTCTTAACGCGATTACTTCGTTATCCTGGGAAAGCCTTCCAAAAGCCATCAGGGTAGAGACCAAAACCGCCATGGGAATTGCCAGAGCCAACATCCAAGCCAAGTTTAGCCCGAAAAGCTGAAGAATAGTGAATGCATTCAGGCCCTTGCCGATGATCAGTTTCAGTATCTCGATGATGAAGTCCATAACCAGCACGAACATGATCACCGCAAGCCCAAAGAAGAAAGGCCCCACGTGTGCTCTGATAATGTATCGATGCAGTATCTTCATGCCAGTGAACTCTCCTCAGTTAGTATCGGACTGGAATATAAGTCTGCCCTTTGGCCATCACAAGGATTTTTGTCCTTGACTTTGATGGAGCCGGTGCTCTATATTATTAACTCGTAAATTTCGGGCATGTTTGAGAAAGAGTTTAAGGGCTTGATAGAGAATGAAGGCTTTGTTTGTAAAGGATCTGAAACCGGGCAATCAGGTGACTGGATTCTTTGTGCTCCGCAGAAAAGACATCAAGGAGTATGACGGTCAGACCTTCCTGAAGCTTGAGTTGGGGGACAAAACCGGAAGAATAGACGGGGTGGTATGGGACAACCCGGAGCAGATTGCAGATGAAGCCCAGAGCGGTGAGATAGTAAAGATCAAAGGTTGGGTGACCACATATAAGGAGAATCCTCAGCTCAAGGTGGAGAAGCTCAGAAGAGCCAAGGACGAGGAGATCGACCTGGCCGACTTTTTGCCCGCGTCAGAGCGGAGTTTAGATTCCCTTTTTGAGGATTTCAAAAGGGCGGTGTCTTCCGTTCAGGATCCCCACCTGAGAAGACTTCTGGAGCTTCTTTCGGAGGATTCGCCGCTTACAGAAAAGCTGAAAAAAACTCCCGGGGGCAAGCTGTGGCATCATGCTTACGTTGGCGGGCTTCTGGCACATACCTTAAAGGTGGTTCAGATCTGTGAGGAAGCGGCCAGCATGTATGAACTGGTGAACCGTGATCTTCTGATCGCGGGGGCTTTGCTTCACGACATGGGAAAGATTCACGCGTATTCGGCTAAGGGGTTTCTCGACTATACCGACGAAGGAAGACTGGTGGGACATATAGTCTCGGGGGACGAGCTGGTGGATAGGAAGATACAGATGATTGAAGACTTTCCTCCGAATCTGGCTCTTCAACTTAAGCATTTGATCCTTTCCCATCAGGGCGAATTAGAGTTCGCCTCGCCGGTGGTGCCCAAGACCATAGAAGCAATAATCCTGCATTATGCGGACGAGATGGATGCCAAGGCCGATGCTTTCGCCCATATCATAAAGACCCAAAAATCCAAGGGCAAAAAATGGAGTGATTGGGTCAGTCTCATAAACAGACATATCTATTTGGGAGAAGATGAGGTGACGGAAGAGTAGCGCCACTGAAAAATCGCAAGGGCATCGAGAAAAATGCCGATAAATTCTAAAGACCGAGGTGGCGATACCTCGGGGGCGATTTGATATTTCTCATTTTGAATCTTTTTTGACTTTGATTTTCGGAGGAACGATGGGCTTTCTTGATTTTATTTCCAACGACATAGGCATTGACCTGGGGACGGCCAATACGCTGGTCTACCTGCGCGGGCAAGGTATAGTGTTGAACGAGCCTTCGGTAGTGGCGATTGAAGTATCGTCCAAGAAGATATTGGCGGTTGGAGCCAAGGCCAAAGACATGGTGGGCAGGACCCCGGGAGAGATCATGGCTATCAGACCATTGAAAGATGGAGTGATCGCCGATTTCGAGATAACCGAAACGCTTCTTTCTGATTTCATTCGCCAGGTGGTGAGGCATCGATACTTTATGAAACCCCGCATCGTCATCTCCGTCCCTTCGGGAATAACCGAGGTGGAGAAAAGAGCCGTCCGGGACTCAGCGGAAAACGCCGGAGCAAGGGAGGTCTTCTTGATCCAGGAGCCCATGGCTGCTGCCATCGGAGTGGGTTTGCCAGTCCATCTTCCTTCGGGAAGTATGGTCATAGATATCGGAGGTGGAACCTCCGAGATTGCGGTAATCGCTCTGGACGGCATCGTCAATAACATCTCCATCCGCATCGGAGGGGATGAGATGGACGAAGCCATAATGCTCTACCTGAAGAAGAATTACAATCTCTTAATTGGCGAAAGGACCGCCGAGGAGATCAAAATGGCCATCGGCTCTGCCTATCCCCCGGAGGAGGAGGAGAGCATGGAGATAAAGGGCAGGGATCTGGTGGCAGGAATTCCCAAAACCATGAAGCTAAGCTCAGTGCAGGTAAGAGAGGCTCTAAGCGAGCCGCTGGACGCTATCATCGAAGCCGTGAGACAGGCTTTGGAGGAGACTCCTCCGGAACTTTCCGCCGACATCCTGGACAAGGGGATAGTAGTTACCGGAGGAGGCGCCCTGCTCAAAGGACTGGACAACAGGCTAAGAGAAGAGACCAACCTTCCCATAAACATAGCCGACGACCCGCTGAGATGTGTAGCAACAGGGGCTGGCATCGTGCTGGAAAAAATGAACGAGTTCTCGAAAGTTCTTATTAAGAGCAGAAGGGATTAGGGAAGAACGCAAGATTGGGATTCGTAAGGCCAAAAGACGCCAAAGCGATTCGCAACCAGCACCCGACCTAAGTCAGGTGCTGGTTTTTTGCAAATGAGAAAAGCACACGTCATCGTATCTTGTCCTTACGTTTGTCCTCCCCTTCCCGTTAAATGAAAGGAGGGTGACAGGTACTTACATAGATCGAATTGGTGCGGATGCTGCTGCCGGAGGAAAAATCTTCCGCGAAGAATTAAACCCCTTTAAGCCCTCGTGTGTCCGTTTAAGTGAAAGAAAAAGAGATGAAGGACGAGAAAGATTCGAGCCTGGTTCGGAGGTTCAGGGAAGGTGATGAAAAGGCTTTCAACCAGCTGGTTGTGCGCTATCAGAGAAGAATCTACGGCTTGATATACAGGATGGTGAGGAATCAACAGGATGCGGCCGATCTATCCACGGAGGTTTTTGTGAGGGCTTACAGGAGCTTGAAGAGTTTCGAGGAAAGATCGAGCTTTTACGTCTGGCTGGCGAAAATAGCGGTGAACTTGTGCATCAATTTCACCAGAAGAGAGAAATTCAGGTCGTTTCTCTCCATTCTTGATTTG
Organism: uncultured Ignavibacteria bacterium; assembly: GCA_964348415.1. Classification (GTDB taxonomy): domain Bacteria; phylum Zixibacteria; class MSB-5A5; order MSB-5A5; family SM1-73; genus SM23-73-3. Next base: position 69,700 of record CAYGCR010000001.1, read on the forward strand.
TCAGATAAGCTATCGGTCTCCGGTTCAGCCGCAGATAAAGTCGAGAAGGAGGAGTTGAAGCTTGCCATTAACCGGGCTATCAAGAATCTACCTCCCAGGCAAAGGAGCAGTTTCATTCTGAAGTACTATGAGGGGTTAACCCATCAGCAGATCGCTGAGATTTTGGGGATAACGGAGGGGGCGGCAAAAGCTAATTATTTCCAGGCAATTCAGAAGCTAAAGAAGCTTCTGGCTGATTTTCGCTGAAAGGTCGTGAGGGACATATGAGATGCAAAGAGATTGAGAGTCTTCTACCTGGGTATCATGAAAGTTCTCTTGACCCAAAAGATGGTGAGAAGGTCCAGCGGCATCTGGCGGAATGCGCGGATTGCCGACTGAGGCTGCAGGAGATTCGGAATACCCTGCAACTGCTTTCGAAAGACGGCATTCCAGAACCGGAGGAGAGCTTCTGGACGAACTTCCTACCCCGGGTAAGGTCAGGGATTGAGTCTCAAGAGAAGCCAGGATTTACCATTTTCCCGAAACCCCGATTAGTGTTCGGTCTTCTCTCCGCTGTCGTGGTAGTGGCACTGAGCTTCTTCCTGTTCAGCGCGGATAAGAAAAAGATGGTGGAAGTGCCGACAAACTTGTCCTCGGAAAGCATTCTGCCGGAATACGAGCTTTCTGCATACACGGATCAACTGGCGGAGATTCTCTCGTCGCAGGACGGTGAATCCCTTGCCATAGAGGTGTTCTTGTCCAGCAGTGGAGAGGAGGAGTTGGAATCGACCGAGAGAATTTTAGAAGAGGATTACCTAAGCCAGAGAAGCTTAAGCTCTATCCTGAGAGAATTAAGCGACGAGGAGTTAAGGCAGATCGAAAAGAGCATCAAAGCTCTCCAGGTGAGGGATCTCCTATAAATGCTAAAAATGACCTTTGGCTGTTGGGACAGACCGAAAGGTATTCACCTGAAGACAGGAGGCGGTGATAATGACAGAGTTCAAGAGAACGGTGATTCTGGTCTTATTAAGTGTGGCTCTTTTACTTCCCGGAGAGATTCTGGCACAAAGATCTCTTCCTCGTCACGGTGATCTGCCCGAGCGAACAGAGGAGAGAGAGAGAATCAGGGAAAACATCGAGACGCTGCGCATGTGGAAGCTTCTGGAGGCCCTGGACCTTTCCTCGGAGCAGTCCACGCAATTTCTGCCGGTTCTGAAGGATCTTCAGGATGCCAGGAAGAGATTCGAAGAGAGGAGAAGGGAGCATCTATCGGAGTTGGAGGTGGCCTTGCAGTCAGAAGAGAAAGACGAGAAAAAGCTTAAAGAAGCTCTGAGCGGTCTGGAGAGTGCCAGAAGACAGTTTCAGGCCGACCTCGAGAAGTTTCAAGAGAGATCCAAGGAAATGCTGACTCTAGAACAGCGAGCTAGAATGCATCTTTTCGAGGAGAGGTTTGAAAGAAGGCTGAAAGACACGATTCACCGGATGAGAGAGAAAGGTCCGCGCTGGTAAGCTTTGGAACGTAGGGAATGGAGATTTGAAATTACAATTCAGCTAAGTAGAATCCTTAGCATTGGAAGGAGGTCACCGGCCATGAATAAGAGAACTTACCTCTTGGCGATCGCCGCAATCGGGACTTTGGTTTTGACCTTTTCCTTGGCTTATGCTCAGCCACCTGGTCGCGGTCCCATGAAGGCGGCAGAGGAATTGAACTTGACCGCCGATCAGATTGAGAGCATCAAGGAGATCCGGTACGACTTCGAGAAAGCCCAGATCGGGCTGAGGGCGGATTTGAAAACGTCCCGCCTGGAGCTTCGGCATCTGATGATGCAAAAGCAGCCAGACAGGAAAGAAATCGCCAAGCTGGTTGACAGGATAGCCGACACGCAAAAGCAGCTTCTCAAAAACAACGTGGACAGAAAGCTGTCTATGAAAGAGGTCTTGACTCAAGAACAGTTTGAGAATTTCATGAAGATGAGAGGCGAGCGGGGAAAAAGAATGATGAAAAAGGCAAGAGGAGAACGCCAGCATCATTCTCGCCGTTTCTGCCCGCATAGGGAGGGCCGTGGGTTCTGAGAGGCGATCTAAACTGGTCTCGAACGAAACCTAAGCCTGGAGTGAGCATAACTCCGGGCTTTTTCGTTTGACAAGTTTTCCGCATTGTGATATCATTCGATCATGTCAAAGGTAGTGAACAGAAGGGCCGGGACACCCGCCGGCTTCATGCTTCTGGCGTTTGTCCTAGTGTGGCAATTGGGAGTGAACCCGTTATCAGACCAACTCAGCGCAGAACAGAGCTTTGAAGCTTACGTGGAAGCGCTACAAGAGGGACGCCAGGAGGAGGCAAAGGATTTCTGGAATAAGGAGGAGACGCAAAGACATAAGACCTATGATTGGCAGTGGGCATATTTGATTTACAGAATGCTCGACCCACGTCATCTGAATTACAGGATAACAAGAACAGAGGCGACGGAAGACTACGTCGTTTTGGAGGTGGAATGGTACTATCGGGAAGGCAAGGCCGGGCCCATCCAAGAAGACGTCAGGTACTTCGTCAGGCAAGAAGGCAAGATGGTGGGGGCAAATCCCATTTTTGTGTACACGCGAGATTGGCTGCAACAGGAATCGAAGCACTTCGTTTACCATTACAAGCAAGAGGAGGACAGGCCCGTTGGCGCGCTGCTTGAGGAAATGGACCAGTTCTACGAGAAAACGGTTGACCTTCTGGGGGTATCTTACCAGGACAAAATCGATTATTTCACGAGCGATTCGATTGAAGAAGTCGGTCGGCTCTTCGGAATGGAGCCTTCCCTGGCCCGCAGCCAGCCCATCAACGGAGTGGTGGCGTCTATCCAGAGATTCGTCCCGCACGAGGTGGTTCACATAATCTCCCACCGGCTCCTTCCTACGGACGAAAAGACTGTCCCGCCTGAGTATCTGAGCGAAGGGCTGGCTTATTATCTGGGAGGCGCGTCCTTTTTTTCCCCCGAACTTTTGCTGTCCTGGGCAAAGAAGAAGTTGGAAGCCGATGGAAATGTCTCTCTCGACTCGTTGATGCTCAATCCGTGGAGATTCGGAAAAAACGAGGGTGCCGGCCTTGCTGCATCTTTCGCCAAATTCCTGATGGAGACTAAAGGCAGTTGGGGGTTCAAGCAGTTGTTAGCGAGCGGCGCAAGGTATGGGGAACAAAGGCAGGCACTGGAGGAACTATACGGCCGAACCGTGAATGAGTTGCAGGCAGAATGGAAAGAATTCGTGATGAGTCTACCACTGCCTGGAGTAGAGATCGTGGACTTTCCTCCGGCAAAAGAGACTTTTTACATGGAAGATCCTGCGGGCGACGACAAAGGGGACGGAGATTACCTCTATCCAAAGAACGAAAGGGCGCTTCCCGCCCTTTTCGACCTGATCGGTTTTGAAGTTAGCTCAGATGATGCACTGATATATTTCCGGCTCCGATTTGGCAATTTGAACGACGAAAAAATATCCTCAGATGAAGCATTTAACGGAACATTTGCAGTTGTGGCCATAGATCAGGATGACAGGAAAAGTAGCGGCAACACCAAGCTTTTCTTCGAGAATGGAAACGTGGGGTTTTCCGCGAGCGATGCGTACGAATTCGTCATCGAGATGAGCAACGCAGGAGTTTTGGTATACGACCAAGATTGGGTATGGCATCTTCTGTTTCTGGAAGCTTCCTCACAGAAGAATCACCTAAGGGGTAATGAAATCTCTTTCGCCATTCCTCAGGAAATCGTCGGCGCGCCCAACTCAGACTGGAAGTACCAGGTTCTCACCGGGGGACAGAAGGGTGGGCATAAGGACGCGGCATATGGGGTGGGCAAGTTCATGAAGGTTGGCCAGCAGCCAACACAGCAGCAAGGCGGGGGAGGTACGGACACCGATTTCAGCCCCGACATCTACGATATTCTCAACCTTCAGGGCACAAATCAAGTGGAGATTCTGAGCAGCTACGACGTGACGAAAAAGAAGAAAGCGATTGTGCCCCTGACCAAGCTGCAGCGAAAATAGAGGTAATCATTCCGTATCAATCAATAGTCAGTGCGATGACAGATAAGGGCACAGGAAGCGACTGAAAAAGGTTGGCTCGCTTCCGAGGGCAATTCAAGTCCTATTCCTATGAACAAAGATCGAGAGCAAATTCTTGAGTTTCTTTCCAGCGCGGGGCATAGACCTCTTAAGTTGCGGGAGTTGGCCAAGAAGATGGAAGTCCCCGAAGAGAGATACGGTAGCTTCAGAAGGACCATCAGGGAGATGCTCCGGGATGGTTTGCTGGTCAAGGTGAAGAGGGGCAGGATTGGCCTGCCCGATAAAGCCAATCTGGTGGTGGGAAGGTTGGTTTCCGGCAAAGGCGGTTATGGGTTCGTTGTTTCCGAAGACAAAAACGAGGACGTTTACATCCGTTCAGAGAATATGGGCTACGCTCTGCACGGTGACAAGGTGGTGGCTCGCCTACTTGGCAGGAGAAGAGGACCCGCGCGTGAAGGGACCATCACAAAGATTTTGCAGAGAGCTAAGGCAAGCCTCGTAGGAACCTACCGCAAAGGCAGATTCTCCGATTACGTTGAGCCAGACGATCAAAGGATCTCCAGAGATATTTACATTGCCCCGGAAAATTCGCTGGGGGCGCTCGACAGGCAGAAAGTACTGGTGTCGCTCCTGGATTGGGAAGATGTTCAAATGGGTCCGGAAGGGAAGGTTGTCGAGGTCTTGGGCTACCCGGATGAGCCCGGAATGGATATTCTGTCTCTGATCAAGGAATTTGGTCTCCCTTTGAGCTTTCCGGATGAGGTCCAGCAGGAGTTGGCTGACATTCCCGAAACGTTGGCAGGAAAGGAGCTTCGGAGACGACTGGATCTTCGCAACAAGAACTGTTTTACCATCGATCCGGTAGACGCCAAAGATCATGATGATGCAGTCTCTCTGGAAATCAAACCTAACGGTAATTATGTTCTGGGCGTGCACATAGCTGATGTCTCGTTCTACCTTGATGAAAATACATCCTTAGACCGGGAGGCCTTGGCCAGGGGCACTTCGGTCTACCTGGTGGATCGGGTCATCCCCATGCTGCCGGAGAAGCTTTCTAATGATGTCTGCAGCTTGAAGCCCCGTCGCAACAGATTAACCTACAGCGTGGTCGTGGAACTTGACCCCGAAGGGAATAGAATTGACTATCAAATAACCGAAAGCGTCATCAAAAGCAAAGCCAAGCTGAACTACGATGAGGTGCAGAGGTTCTTTGACAGCGGGCGTGTGGGCAAGAACATACGTGGTCTGGAGACTGACTTGTTGGAGATGAGAAAGCTCAGTCGAAAACTTCTGGAGAAAAGGCTTGAAAGAGGCAGCCTGGACTTTGATCTTCCGGAAGCACACGTGGTTTTAGGAAAAGACGGAAAGGTGCAAGACATATTGGAAGTGGCCAGACTGGAGAGCCATCGTTTAATTGAGGAGTTCATGCTTCTTGCCAACCGGACCGTGGCAGAACATGTGAGCCGTGTTTCCGTTCCATTCCTTTACCGAATACACGAAGAGCCAGATCAGGAAAAGATGGAGGCGTTCTCCGACTTCGTGTCAACCTTAGGCTACACGTTTAAGATCTCTGGAAGGATTCGTCCCAAGAAAATTCAAAGATTTCTGAGGTCCTTGGAGGGCAAGCCAGAAGAAGAATTGGTGAACGAGATATTGCTGCGATCCTTGAAGAAAGCATGTTACGATCCAGAAAACGTGGGACATTTCGGTCTGGCTTTCTCAAACTATACGCATTTCACCTCGCCCATCCGAAGGTATCCCGACCTCCTCGTACACCGGCTCTTGAAGGACCTGCAGAGTGGCAAATATAACGTAAAAAGACAAAGCACGATGCTGCGTCGTCTCCCCAAGATCGGGGAGATCACCTCGGAAAGAGAAAGATTAGCAGATGAGGCGGAGAGAGAATCGATAAAGATCAAGCAGATCGAGTTTATGCAGGACAAGCTGGGAGACGAATTCGAGGGGATCATCTCTGGACTGGTTCCTTTTGGTTTTTTCGTGAGGCTCGACAATCTTTTGGCAGAAGGTCTGGTGCGTGTTTCCAGTCTCGACGACGATTTCTACCTCTTCGATGAAAAAAGTAAAAGATGGGTGGGGAGACGCACCAAAAGGATCTATAAACTGGGTGACAGGGTCAAGGTGCAGGTGATAAGGGTAGACAAGGAAAAGAAGGAAATGGATTTTATGCTACCCGGAAGCAAGGAACGCATCCCGCGTGTGCGAGGAAAAAGGAGAAGGAAAAGGTTTTGTCTTTGACGCGGCAACTTGAATGGCCGCCGAAGGACATACGCTTGAGGACTTCATATGCCTATCCCTCGCCAGTACGAAGTAACCTGGATTTTTCGGTTGTGGTTTTTGCTTTTTGTTTTTACTTTCTATTCCGTCAGAAGCCATCGTCAGCTTTTCAAGTGCAAGGGAGAGTGATCTGGTGAATCAACCGGCCAACATACTGGTCATAAGCCCGGACGTGAAGCTTTCCAAGGGAATCAGCGAGGCACTATCCGACATCAGCCCGCAGATCAGAAATGTGCTCAACAGTCGCGATGGCGTGAAAAAGGTGCGTGACGAGGAGTTTGACATTGTTATCTCGGATTCCCGACTGCAGGATTTCTCGTGTCCTGTCCTGATCCGAAGAGTTATAGCCAGAAGCCCACAGTCAGATATCTTAGTCGGCCTTCCGGCCGAGAACCTCTACCGTCAGCAAGAGCTTATGGACTGCGGGGCGGACGATGTTTTCGAGATTCCTCTGAAACCGGAGGAGTTCCACCTTAAGATAAACAAGCTCTTAAAGGAGCGGGACTTTCTGGAGTCATGTGGCTTGGTGGGGAAATCCGTCCAACTGAAGCAGATTGCTGAGTCCGCGCTCCAGGTTGCCCCCACAAATATCACGGTGTTAATCACCGGGGAATCCGGAACCGGAAAGGAGCTTATTGCGCGCGCAATTCACGCTAACAGCAAAAGAAAAGATAAACCTTTCATAGCCGCCAACGTGGGAGCTTTAGCGGAGGGGGTAGTGGAAAGTGAGCTCTTTGGGCACGAAAAGGGTGCGTTTACTGGAGCAGTCAGCCAGAGGCGCGGGCTTTTCGAAACGGCTAATGGTGGAACCATGTTCTTAGACGAAATCGCTGAGTTTAAGCCGTCCACCCAAGTGAAACTTCTGAGAGTCCTGGAAGAACGAAGTTTTATGCGAGTAGGAGGAAGCTCTGATATCAAAGTAGACGTGAGAGTAATCGCTGCCACCAATCAGAACTTGGAGCAACAGGTGGATGACGGGACATTCCGGAGTGACCTGTATTTCAGACTAGCCGTGGTGAAAATTGACGTCCCCGCCTTAAGGGAACGCCCCAAAGACATCCCCATCCTGGTGTACAGTTTCATTGAGAAGCTTAACGCGCAGAGCACCAGGAAAATCACGGGCGTCTCAGACGAAGCACTGGAGCTTCTGATTAACTACCACTGGCCCGGCAATGTGAGGGAACTGAGAAACTTCCTGGAGAGCCAGCTGGCCTTGGCACCTGACCGCAGAATCGAAGCTCCAGACGTCAGGAGATACATGGAGAAGCAGGGGCAGGCCAATCGCAGGCTTCCCATGGTTACCGGGAAGTCCGTGGAGACTGCCGAGCACGAGCTTATCATACAGGCAATTTTGAGCTTGAGATCAGAAATCATCAGTCTCAGAGAGGCTCTTGGCGAGGAAAGCCGGTTGAGGTCGGAACGTCGAGTTGAAGCCGGGGGCTTATCCTGGGAAAGCGAGGGTAGAACAGGTCAGATACCCACCGATCTGAATGTTGAAGAAATGGAAAAGGATTTGATCAGAAGGGCGCTTGAGTATACCAGGGGAAATAGAAAGAAAGCAGCTCAACTTTTGGGAATAGGCGAAAGGACCCTGTATCGGAAGCTGGACAAGTATGAACTAAGATGAAAATCTCCGCATGTTGGGGCGAGATTTCGTAATCCCTGTGCGACTTCGGTATGAAACAGAGGTGACTATGGACGCACATCAGATGGCCGAGTGGGTCGATCGTATCGACAAAGCATTTGGGGGCAAAGGTGGAATCGTGGGGGGAGACCATCTAATGGATTTAATCAAGCACGAGCAAGCAATGTCCCGGCATCTAAAGAGGCAATTTCGCGGATACCTTCGTCTAATGGACGCGTTCTTTGACTTCTACGTAGAAACGTTCCGAGAAACGTCCGGAAGAGAAGAAACCAAGTGGCCTGAAAAGATAATAATCTTCACCCTGACCCATGTGGCGACCTTGTGGAGGCTTAGGGCGAGTTATTCCTGCTTCTGGAATGGCTACTACGAGGACGCCAAAGGCCTGCTTAGAGCCGTGCTCGAAAACGCGCTTACGATAGCAGCCTTACAGTGGCAGGCTATTGAGGTCAAAGAATTGTTTGGGGACGGGGCGTCGTTACAGAGAAGCAATCTCTCGGAGGAGAAAATTTACAAGCTCATCCGGAGACGGATTTCAGAATGCGATAATAAAGTACGCTCGGCGATTATTGGACCGGGCAGTGGTTTAAGCTCCGACGCACAGCGAGACCTGGATCTTTTCGTGCAAGGTCTTCACATGGCTGTACACAAAGGCCAAACTAATTTCTTGTGGGGTTACAAGAGGTGGGTTTACAAACAACCACTCCCTTTCTTCCCTCCATGGGATGAAAGCTTGGCTAGCCTTTACTTGAACTCTTCGGCATTTCTCGGATGGATGATACTTCGCACTCTGCCCCTTCTACAGCTCGAGGATGGCGAATTCTCTGATCGCTGGCTGAAGAGATATCACGTACTAGATGAATCTTTCAAAGACATGGTAGCGGACTTCCCCAAGCATCTCGGTCGATCAGTGGAGGAGCTACTTCAGAAGAAATTCGATTTTGCAGACACACTCATTCGAACCCAAAGAGATAACTAAGTGTTATTATCAACCTCCCTCGATTTCTCCTGTAAAGGGAGGGAGAGTTCCCTCTCCCGTTGGGGAGATGCATAGGGTGAGGGTAGATTTCAAGGAGAAGATGAATAATTGAATGTCGTGCAGCCTGCGGCAATCTACCTACTTGGTAGAGTGGTCGCCCGATTCATTGAGCCAAAAGAATGCTTAATAAGTTGGGCAACTACAGAATCAAGAGCCCGAACACATGCCCAATAAATTGGGCAACTACAAAATCAGGAAATGAAATCTTATCGTCCGAAAGCCAAATATATCTGGGTCATATCGGATGGTTCCGGATCTACGGCAGAAAGGGTATTGCAGGCGAGTTTGGTGCAATTCGGGCAGGAGAACGTTAACGTGGAGCGTATCCCTGATGTGAGAACCAGAGAGCAGATACAGGAGATCGTGAACTCGGCTGCTGAAAAAAAGGGACTGATCGCTTACACTCTTGTTACCCCGGAGCTGCGGACGGAAATCGCCACCAGAGCGAATGAATCAAGTGTGCCTACGGTCGATCTTTTGGGACCTCTGCTGACCTCGCTGGCCGCGTTCCTTGCCGCCTCTCCTGAGGCCAAGCCCGGCTTGCTGGGTGAACTTGATCACCACTATTTCCAGAGGCTGGATGCGGTAGGATTTACGGTCAAGCACGATGATGGGCATGGGCTGCATGATCTGCGCAAGGCAGACGTGGTGATAGTGGGTGTCTCCAGAACTTCAAAAACGCCGCTGAGCATGTACCTGGCTTACAACAGAGGGCTGCTGGTTGCAAACATCCCCATAATACTGGGAATGGACCCACCTTCCGAGCTTTTCAAGATGGATCAGAGAAAGGTCGTCGCCTTGACCATCAACCCGGACCTTTTGGTCAGGCTTCGTCAAACCCGGGTTGCTCAGTTAGTCCATCCGGACATAAATTACGGGGATGCAAAACACGTGGGTCAGGAACTTAAATACAGTCATGAGATCTTTCGAAAAAACCCAAAATGGCCGGTCGTAGATGTCACCGGGAAAGCCATCGAGGAGATGGCTAATGAGGTATGCAGTTTGCTCATCAAGAGGCCTTCTTGACCTTTTGATATGTCTGGAAAGAAATGCGCCTCAGTCAGGAGATGAAGTGGATATAATGGTACTGGGAACGGGACTGGTGGGGGAAGCCATCGTAAAGGACCTGGCAAGAGACGGCGACAAGGTCGTTACTGCCGTTGATATCAATCAAAGGAATTTAGATAAGCTGAAAGCCATGTCCGGCGTCGAGTTGATAAAGGCCGATCTCTCAGATACCTCGACGGTCTCCAGGCTGGTTAGGGAGTATGATCTGGTGGTCGGTGCGCTTCCCGGACACATGGGATTCCGCACCGTGAAGACGGTCATGGAGTTGGGCAAGAACATGGTTGACATCTCCTTTCTTCCCGAAGATCCATTCAAGCTGGATCAACTGGCTAAGCATAAAGGTGTGATAGCTGTGGTGGACTGCGGGGTGGCTCCGGGATGCAGTAACCTCATTTTAGGATACATGACAGGCATCCTGGACCAAACGGAAAGATTTGAGTGTTATGTAGGAGGATTGCCCAAGGCTGGAAGCGGGCCTTACCAATACAAAGCTCCGTTTTCCCCATCGGATGTCATTGAGGAATACACCCGCCCGGCACGCCTTGTCGAAAATGGTAAGGTAGTCACTAAACCCGCGCTTTCAGATGTTGAGCTTTTGGACTTTCAAGGAGTGGGGACTTTGGAGGCATTCAATACCGACGGTCTTAGAACTCTCATACAGACCATGAAGGTTCCATTCATGAAGGAGAAGACCCTGAGATTTCCCGCGCACGCAGAGAAAATGAGGATGCTTCGGGAGACCGGCTTTTTCAGTAAGGATCTGATCTCAGTGAAAGGAGTCGGCATTCGGCCGATTGACTTAACCTCGAAGCTCCTGTTCTCCATGTGGAAGCTCAATGAAGGCGATGAGGATTTCACGGTGATGCGGGTGGTCGTGGATGGTAAAAAAGACGGCGAGCGGAGACGGCACGCCTTTGACCTTTTGGACGACTATGACAAGAAGACAAAAACCACCTCCATGGCCCGCACCACAGGCTACACCTGCACGACTGTCGTGCGGCTCTTAGCTGAGAAGAAGTTTGACCGCATCGGAATTTGTCCGCTTGAGTTTATTGGTCAGGATTGTGGCGCCTACCGGTTCATTATGCAGGGGTTAAAAGACAGGGGGATAGTTTTCAAAGAAACGGTGACAGAGCTAAAGTAAGCGCTTAACCGTTCAATTAAAGCGGGAATAAATGAACTGAGAAATAAGCTTGGAGAGAAACCAAGCCCAAATTGTTTGGTGAACAGGATCGACGGGAGGTCAGAACCATGAAGGTGAAAGACATTTTGAAAGACAAGGGAGCCAAGGTAGTTACAATCTCACCGGAGAAAAGCATATATGACGCGGTCAAGACATTGGTGCAAAAGAATATCGGATCCCTTCTGGTCATGGATGAAAAAGGGGGGATAGCCGGCATAATCACCGAAAGAGATGTTTTGAGAGAATGTGAACGACGTTTTCAGGAGCTGGACCAGACCAAGGTCAAAGACGTGATGACCAAAGACCTCATCGTGGCCTCCCCGGATGACGACTTGGACTACGTGGAAAACATCATGACGCAAAACCGAGTACGACATCTCCCCATAATCGCCAATAAGAAATTAGAGGGGATAATCTCCATTGGCGATATCGTGAACGTGATGCGCGGAGAGTGCACCGTGGAAAACCGCTATCTCAAGGATTACATCTCCGGGAAGTACCCGGGATGAGTCAACGCGGGTCAGACAAAAAAGACGCTGTCGACCGCGCAGCCTCTTCCGTACGCTTCACCCTGAAGGAGGAAATCTTATGACAGAAGAGCAGAGCCGGTTTGTCGAGCCAAAGGATCAATCCGACAGAATTCTTCGCAAGGAAACACTCGTACCCGCCACACTGGAGGAGGTCTGGGACGCCTGGACCACCACGCAAGGAGTCAAGACGTTCTTCTCACCCGGGGCCAAAGTGGAGCTGGCTGTTGGCGGTTCTTTCGAGAATTACTGGGATCTGGAAGCGGAATATGGGTTGCGCGGCTCCGAAGGCTGCAGAGTGCTGAGCTATCTCCCAATGGAAATGCTATCGTTTTCCTGGAACGCTCCCCTGGATTTCGGCGAGCTGCGCAACGTGTACACGATCGTTGTCCTGCACTTCCAGGAGATCGAACCAGGCAAGGTCAAGGTTGCTCTCTCACAGCATGGATGGGGCAGGGGAGAGAACTGGGACAAGCTATTCGATTACTTCGACAGAGCCTGGTCATATGCGCTTGGCAACCTCAAGAAGCGCTTCGTGGCTGGTCCAATTGACTTGTCGGCAGGTTGATATCCTCTGGCCAGCAATTCATGAATGCTGGTTCTTATTTCTGATACCTCGGTGATAGGAATTACCGAAGGTTAGGGCATGGGCATTTCCTAACGCCTATGCATCAAAAAAATGAGCAGAACTAAATTAGAATTCTGGCTTTTAACTTCATTCCTTCTCATAACTCGATGTTGGGATATAACAGCAACTTATATCATCACGCCTAATTTAGAAAAAGAAACTAATCCGATAGTCTCTATCTTTGGGCAAGGATGGACGACCGTCATAATTTTTCAGATAATTCTGGTGTCTGCTGTAATTATCCTTAACTACTACAGCTTGTTTAAAACAAGAGACAGCTATCCTTCACAAAAAGGGTATGCATTCAAAGACTTCATGACATATTATTATTTTAGTGAAAAACGCAGCTTAATCAAAATGCTCTATAAATTTCCCAAGAACAAGAGTGTCCTAATAAAGGCATTAGGCTATATTTTGCCAAGGTCGCTGATTGTAATCAGCGTTTTCATATCTTTGTCTTCCACCCTTCTAATTGTGAGTAGTGATTACCAGAAATTTTATGCAGTGGCAAAGCCATATTACTATGTAGTCTTGATTGCAATTGTCTGCCTGTTCTATATTTTGTTTTTTAGAAAAGAATACACCATTTACCAAAAGGTTCTGACAGATAGATAATGTCAACTTTCCCAACAACAGATTGGCGGCTCACCAGGTCCGCCAATCTGGGAAACGTAATACCAGGGTGCCTCTGCATGGAGTGATTTGTGGGGCGGTTCGCCCTCGGCTCACAGCCGGACATATAAGACCTGCGTCATGGGTTGGTTAAGCTTTGAGGGGAAGCTTCCATGTTTTTCAAAATAGCTTCTTTTGTTCTTTCTTTTATTCTTCTCACCTGTTTTTTCAGTTACTCGTGTCGTGCACAATTCATCGCCTCTGAAATTTATGAAACTGAGGAAGACCTGCGTGAAGGTCTGGAAATGGGATTCCTCACCCTGGATCAGTATCTCGAACTCTTGGATATGATGCAGAGCAAACTCTATCCGGCATCCAAAGAGGCAGACAGACTTTTCTTCGTCCCAGATATGAGCAACGCAGACTTATCGCAGATAAAAGGCCAAAAGCTCGACCTGGATCTGGATCAAAAAATGGCCGCCTTCTTGGCGCAAAGGGAGAAAAAGGATCGTGCACCGCTTTCGGGAAGACTAGTGTGGAAATTCTATGAGGAATTTCAGCAACAGGGCGAAACGGAGAGCTACCTTTTCTGCGAAGTCGGCAACAGAGAGCGTCTGATCTGGCGTATCGAGGCCGACCAGCAGGTCAATTCCTCTGAGTCTATCTTAAGCCAGGGTGATTTTCGAGTAAGAAGAAGGTTTCTTAACATAATGCTTCCTGAATACTCCAGCGAACTGGTCTTCGGGAATTTCGACAAAAGAATTGGGTTAGGTCTGAATGTAGGTTATCATCCGCTTTTTGGATACACCAGCGAATCAGAACCGCACTTCGAGGATTCTTTTCTCTATCCCACGCGCGGGAGGTTTAACGGGATATTGGGAGAATCGAAATTTAGGTCCCTTTCAGTTCTGGCTTTTTACTCAAGGAACAAGCGAGGGCAAATCGAAAACGAGATCCAGACTTTGGATTTGATTCTGGTGAAGGAGGAGGTGCAGGTGGGTGCGTGCCTCTCCGCAGGCGAGCTTAAGAATACGCAAAGCAAAAGCACTTTCACAGATGATTGCACCAGCCTTCATTTTGACTTCGTTGTCAGTCCAGTGAGGTTCTCGGGCGAGTATGCTCTGTTGCCAAATGAAGAGAACGCACTTGCATTCGATCTCTATTCCCGCAGGAAGCCGCTCAGCTTTGATTTCTCCTGGTGGAGGTATGGTGACGATTTCATTCATCCGCACGGCGGAGGAATCTCCAATCCTGATTACGAGACCATTCATCTGGATGAAATAGATTTTGACTACCGATCCAGACAGGCAGGGGAGAGGGGAATTTTCTTCAAGTCCCGATACACAATTCTGGAAAAGCTCAATTTGGATTTCTCTTACAATCAATGGAGAGAAAGATCGTACCTGCCGGAGAAAATGAAGTTTCGAGTAGGTACAGGATATGATTTTTCGCCGGAGTTTTCTTTTGCGATTTATCAGCTATGGACCGACTATAACGTTGAAGATGAAGAGATCGATAGAAAAACGTCCTCTCTTGATTTGTTCGTTTCTCCCTACCCTAAGCTGGAACTAAACCTCATAGCGAATTATCGTACCACACACGCGAAAGACTATGGTGATCTCAGGGTCAAAATACGAACGGCAGCGGTTTCTCCTTTAGAATTCGTGCTGTGGGCCAAATACAATGATCCCAACTTCTCTCGATCTTCAGATGGTTATTTTAGCTTTCACGTTCAAGAGGATTTGAGGTTTTCTGGAAACTTCTTTTTTTCTGCGGAATACATGTCTAAGTTTTACCAGGATGAAAGCAAAGATGACACCCAGTCTGCAAGGGTGAAGGTGGAGATCTTGTGGTAAGACCTTATGGCTGACAATTTGTTGTCGCACAAATCCTGCAACCATACACCGGCAGGATCGTTTTAGTAAATGTTAGATCATGAGGTCTGTATGAACGAAGATCCCCACTTAAATCACCCTGATAAAAGCGAAAGCGCGCTCTCCGGGCAGCAGAAACCGCAAAAGCGCGGTAAGATACTGAGAAATCGATTCGGTCACATCCGCACAGCCTGGCGGATGCTGATCTATCTGGGGATGGTGATCCTTGCCGCTGCGCCCCTGATGGGGCTCCTGAAGGCCTTCAGCTTCCTTCTCCCCGCCGAGTCAGGTGGAAACCACATTGCATCGGCGGTCAACATCGTTTTCATGCTCGCACTCGACATAGCGTTGGTGCTGGGAGCATGGATGACCCTAAGATGGATTGACCGCAGACGGTTCGCCCTGCTTGGGATGAGCTTCTCTTTTAAGGGGGTCAAAGAGCTTCTGGCGGGGCTTGCGTTCGGTTTTCTGTACCTGACCGGCGTTTTTCTGATCTTGTGGGCAGCAGGCTTTGTGAATGTCAGTTTCGGAAGGATGGACGCACAAACCCTGGAAACGATGTTGAGGTATCTTGTGGTCTATGTGGCAGCCGGGATTTTCGAGGAGCTTCTCCACAGAGGCTATCCTCTGCAAGCCCTGATCGAAGGGACGAGAGCGTGGATGGCAATTCTGGGTTTCAGCTTCCTATTCTCGTTGGGACACATCTTTAATGAAGAATTCCCATGGGTCGGCGCACTTTGCCTTTTTGTGCAGGGGGTTCTCTTTGGCCTGGCATATTTCAAGACCCGCTCGCTCCGGGTGCCGATTGGCATGCACGTGGCGTGGAACTGGACACAGGGCCCGTTGTGGGGCATGAAAGTCAGCGGCACGGAAATAGCCAGCAGCTTTCTGGTATCTGTTCCCAGGGGGCCGGAAATTCTCAGCGGAGGTAGCTTCGGCGCCGAGGGCAGCTTGGTCACAGTGATCGTGACTGTTGGTCTTTTGCTATATATCTGGAAAGCGAGGTGGATTAAGCCAACCGGAGAGATGGCCGCGTTGTGGCGAAGATATCCCTCCGGCCTTGGCCTGGGACCTCCCCAGCCTCGGAGCATATCAGGAGACAAACCGGACGAAAGCTCTTAGGTCCGAGATGTCCCGCGTGTAGCGGGACTCTCGGACGACCCTCTACTCGTAGAACTTAGAGAGAATCTCATCCAAATTCACTAATTGCACGTCCATCATCTGACTCAAGTAAGCATCCAGGAAAGGTTTATGACTTGCCCCTACGATTACCAACACTCGTTTACCAGGATATAGTACGGTGGATTGCCGAATACGAGAGGCCACGTTGAGATTTCGGACCTCCCATAAGGCAACTCTGCTTCGGTCCAGACCCGAAGGCAAACCGGTTTTAAAAAACAGTCCCCACTGAGTTGCCACGTCTGTCGACGTATATTGGGAGGAATTCAGATACAAATAGTGCCGCAGCAAAAAACCATCTTCAGCAGCATCCTGTAATCGCTTTTCAGAATCAATATAGAATGGTGAGTTGGCAGCGGATCTGTAAACACTGTTAGCCTGAAGTTCACTAACCAATTGTGTCGATATCTTCAAGAAGGTGTCCTTCTCCTGATGATCATCTATTGATTCAACTCTCTGTAAGCCCAGTCTTTTGGCAAGTCTCACGCCAATTGCCACGATTTCATCTGGGCTTTTTAGTTCCTCATCCAGATAAGTGGAGATGTTCCCTGGAATAACCTCGTTTCTTATTCTTAAATCATCAGACAGATAAGACCATTGAAGTAAAGCAGAATTGAGATCGTAGGACGCTAACATAGATACAACCAGGCTTAGACGTGCTTCATCGAGAGTATCATACTTGCTTTGTTTACTCATAACATCCAAAAGTGAATCGGCTTTCTGCTCTGCTTCTTTTCTGTTAATGCCTAGCAGTCTTTGCGCAATATGACCATTTTCAATTCTATCTTTTGCAAACTGATTGAGCACTTCGGTAAAATTCCCTTTTTTGCGTTCCATCTCTTCAATTAAAGACGGAGGCATGCTTTCGACTGCAATTAGATCAGGCCTGTAATGCTCGAGGACAAACAGCAGAGAATCTAACATTGAAGGATTAAAGCTCTCGCCCAACGCCTTTAGGTGAGGGGAGGCAAGTATCAGTATTTTGGTCTTCAAACTGTCTTCGATGGAAGCTTTCAAGGTATTGTCAATTAATCTGTCATTCCTTCTGGAGACCGATTCAGCAAGCTGTATTTCCTGGCAGCAGAATTGACCGAAAATAGATACCACCACAAGAAGAAGCACAAGTTTCGTGGGGCCGATTTTTCGGGGTTTGGCTAGTTTCACACGTCCCCCTATTGTTTCTTATGCAGGTTTAATCTGTTGTTGGTCCGGGCACTGCAACCCAGTTGACTATGCCTAGCCGTTGACTACGAAAGATTACTTGTCGAAGTTTCGTTCTTCGGTGGGAAATAGTCTGCACTCTTGCAGGCGCGGAATGAGCGTTGGGCCTTGCCGCCATATCTGAGCACGTGGGTTATTTCTACAGCCACATCCCGCCTGCTATCGGAAATCCTTGGCACAGCGGAAGCCTACCGCGAAATCGACCCAGTTAGGCGGTAGAGCGTTGCGGTAATACACTCTGTTGCAGGAAGGCCCGGAGTGCCATCCGCCGCCACGGATCACCTTGAGTTTGCCTTTTTCTGGACCGGTCGGATTCCTGTAAGGGCTGCTTTTGTGGTATGCACCGTCGTAGTAGTCCGCCACCCACTCCCAGACGTTTCCGGCCATGTCGTGCAAACCGTAGCCATTTGGGGCAAACCCGCCGACGGCAACTGTTCCCTCCAGGTCCGCCAGTGTGTGATTTGCCTGAGCGGAATCCAGTTCATTGCCTTGAGGGTAATTCATCCCCACCAAACCGCCTCGGGCGGCACACTCCCACTCCGCCTCAGCGGGCAGTCTCTTGCCAGCCCATTCGGCATAGGCGTTGGCATCCCTCCAACTGATGCCCACAACCGGATGATCTGGAAAGTCAGGTCCGCTGCGGAACTGTTTCATGCCCCAGAATTCCGGCAGGGCTCTCCCTGTCTCTTTGCAGAACTCGAGATACTGAGCATTGGTGACTTCGTACTTGTCCATGTAGAAGGAATCGACGTAGACCTTGTGAGCGGGGCTGCAGTCGCCCTCGTCGTCCTTCCCCATAACGAACTCCCCGCCGGGAATCAAAACTAGCTCAGCTTGTGTTTCGATAGTCTTCTGCAGTTGCTGATTCGATTGGGAAAAGGACATCTCAACATTAAGAGCCAAAATCAAGAGCACCCAAATTGCAGCTCTTAATAGAAATCTTGTAGACAACATGGGTCCGCCTTTCTTTTTCAAAGTGTTCATCTTTCTCGGAGACCATCGAAAGTCACGTACACTTTCGTTATAATAACCACTGTCCCGAATCTTGCAAGCAGATTTTGGGGGATCTGAAATTCTCTCTAAGTGTTGGAGAAGGCTTCACCCTGCCGAGAGGGTCTGCGGATGCTTCCCGGTGACTCCACTTGGGGATGTACGGCCCGGGATGCGCAGGAGGACAATTACTACATCGTCGAGACGATAAACCGGGTCAAAGAGCTATCTTCCTTGGCGTTTCGACCGATCTTCTGCCGGTCGAGAATATCTAGGTCGTCCAGCACACTCATCTGGACAGGCAGCGGCCTCTCTATTTGAGCCACGCTTCGGGGTCCTGCAGGCCTTTCAGGGGAAGTCGTTAATAATTGCCTTACTGCAAGAAACAACAACACGATCAAAGCCGCACCAGCCAAAGTCTGGTATACAGGGATTCGGTATTCGAGGGCGTTTCTGACGTACTGCCAACCTCTGCTGAAAATTCCTGGTTGCTTGAGTTTTAAGGCTTTCACCTCTCGAAGGATATTCTGGCGAACAGCAGGGTCGGGGACGAATTCCGCTTTTGCGCTGATTCGCATTGAGTCTCGCATATTCACTAAAGCACCCTGGAAGGCTTCGCAGCGCTGGCAGGATCTGAGGTGTCCCTCTAGAAGAAGATTCTCATCCTCGGTCAGTTCCTCAATACTGCTTTTGACCAATAGACGCTCAGCATGGTCACAACTCATCTTCGGATTCTCATCTGATTTTTTCATCTCTTGAAACCTCGGCTCTGTGCGGGTTAAAAGCTTTTAGCTTGGCGGCCAGTTTTCGGGTGGCGTAAAACAGCCGTGATTTGACGGTCCCTTCCGAGCATCCCAGAATTTCTCCAATCTCTCTGATAGAGAGATTCTGTTGGTACCTCAGCAAGAAAGCGCTCCGGAGACCGTCGTGCAATGTCGCTAATTCGCGTAGCAAAGCTCTTGCGAATGTCTCGTTATCCATGTTTTTTTCTACCCGACTATACTCGCGTTCGCTCTCGTACGATAGGTTGTCCACATCGGCATCATTTTCAAGGCTCATTCTGACTTGCTGTCGGCGGTACTCGTTCTTACACATATTATAGGCCACTGTGAATACCCAGGTGGAGAACTTCTTTTCGGTGTTGAACAGCTCCGACTTTTGAACGATTTTCAAGAAGATCTCCTGCAGGAAATCCTGTGCTTTGTCCTTGTCGCCTCCAAGCTCCCTGAAGAAGTAATGCAACAGGCGACGGCTGTAACGGTCATATAGTTCGTTGAAGGCGGATGTATCCGCCCGCTGGATGCATTCCATCAGCTTTTCGTCGCTGAGCTTTGCGTATTTTTGCCGAAAGACGGGCATCAAGACGTTTTTTCAGGTCACAAGATGAAATGATAACCCAAGACAAAGGCCTCGCAACAATCTACAAATAATACGCCCTTACGGACATTTCTTTTCAATCTCTTCTATCATTTCCTTCTTACCCGCTTTTCGGGCAAGGTCCAGAGCAAAGCTTTTCCACTCCTGAGCCTTCTTGTCCTCTCCGCTCATCTTGTAGTGCTCCGCCAACATGATCATCGGTGCGATGTAGTTTAAGTTCATGTGGGCGATCAGGTCCTTTGCCAGATAGCTGTCATCGTACCAGTCATTTTTCAAGTAGTCCAGCCTGAGATTCTCCTCAAGATTCTTCTTCGTCAACGCCGTATTGTCGATTCGTTCCGGGCTGTATTGATAGGCCAGTCCCACGATGTATAGATCATCGGTGATGGGCTCAAAGTTACTCTTGTAGACTGTCAGCGCGAAGTAGACGGGAATCTCTGGATACTTCTCGGCAAGAGTCTTGCAGAATTCAGGAATGAAGTTGTCATCCAGCCGGTCGGGTAATGCGTCAAGATCGATCCTAATACCTCGCTCCTTCAATTTCCTTTCCAGGTAGGTACGCTCGGCTCGCCTGCTGATGGAGAGGTTCAGCACCGTCACGTCCTCACGTATTCCGAGAGCATGCTGCAACATCCACACGGGATAGGTGTCATTGTCTCCGTTGGTGAAGAGGATGGCATCTTTCTCGGTCGAGGCCAGCACGTTGTAGTTGTAGCTGACCAGGCCCGGGGCGATGTCCTTGGACTCATACAGCTTTTGACAGAACTTCTTCATCTCCTTGTATTTGCCGGTGTACTCCTGGTGTGAGATGAACCCATAATAGGTGTCCGGTTTATCCGGGTCAAGTTCGTAGGCTTTCTGCAGCACGGAGACATCCTTCACGCTGTAGTGATTCCAGAATTTGAGAAGGTAGTACACATAAGTTCCGGGAATGGCCTCGCCCATGTCCTGGATGATCTTCTCCAACTTGGCCTCTTTGTCTTTGGTGTAGATGGTCTCCTCGAAACGGGCATATCGAACCGCGTTGTAATAGTTATACCAGGCTTCCGGATTCCTGGGATTCTTTTCGATCTCCTTTTTCCATAGCTCGGCCTGCTCGACATACCACTCGTTTGGCTTCTGGACGTAGACGATGCGATAGACTTTCTCCGGCTTGGCGCTTTCGGACTGACCGATGCAAGCGTAATCCAAACACATAAGCAGGAAGACACATGCCCACAATACATAGTGGAATCGTTTCATGATTCTGATCCTCCTTGTTGATAGATTCTTATGGACTGACATATTTCACCCGGTAATACACGCTGCTCCGAGAAGGGTTCAAATATATTTTACAATTTCCATGCCGGGCACAAAAGACTCGGTCACATGATTTGGAAATGTATGAAAGTTTGCCAAGAAGAAGGTTTTGGAGTGTTCGCCTTTAGGTGAACCTCAACACAGACCCGGGTTCGCTAGGCTTCTACGTGCCCGTCGGTAGGTGGTCAAGGGTACCCTTACCCTTGACCTCTTGGCGTGGCGGGGGAAGGTACGCCAGCACAACTTCCATAACTGCCGCAGACGGGGGCTAATACCTACTGACGAAGAGATTATAGCGGTAGCCGATACAGGTGCCGGCACTGATGCGGGCATTGTCCTTAAGCCGGCCCGTATGAATGATTTCTTCGACCTGGAAATCAGAGAGATGATAGCCAGCCCGCGATAAAGACGCTAATCGACTCAAAGGGAATCTCTTTTTTGTTTTGAATTTTATGGCAAATAACATTAAAAAAACTCATTTATAAGAAGCACAGGTACTTCCCTTAACACTTTATCTAAATTTCGGGAACACAATTTAGTCAGATTCGTAAACATATTAGTTGTGGGCCCCTTAATTAAGGATTCTTAACCCCGGAGGTAAAAAATGAAGAAACAGCTTAGAATATCGGCCATTTTCATCTTAATTCTTTTTACAACCTTTATCCTCTCTACAGAAATCCATGCATGTGCTACCTTTTGTATTAAAGATACTAACAAAGTTGTATTTGGATATAATTTTGACTGGTACGAGATAATAGGTTCAGTAATGATAAACAAACGTAATGTTTCGAAGACTGCTTACATGCCATGGGATGATAAACCAGCAAGTTGGACATCAAAATTCGGCAGTATTACTTTCAATGCATTTGGCAAGGACTGGCCATTTTGCGGCATGAATGAAGCTGGTTTGGTCGTGGCGCAGATGTGGGTTGATGATATTCAATATCCTGAAATGGACAATCGTCCAGCTTTGAGTGAGTTACACTGGATGCAATATCAATTAGATAATTCAGAAACAATAGATGATATCATCGAAAGTGACAAAAAGATTAGAATAACTAAACATACACTTGCTCCCCTTCATTTCTTAGTAAGTGATAGATGGGGCAATGCTGTTACAATAGAATTTTTGAAAGGAAGATTGGTCTACCATACTGGTGATGAATTACCAGTTGGTTTATTAACCAACACTAAATATGATAAATCATTAAAAAACCTAATCGAATTTATGGACTTTGGAGAAAAAGACGTAAACCCGAATTCAGAAAGCAGATTCGTTAAGGCTACATATATGATAAAAAAATATCAAGAAAATTCTCAAAAACCGATAGTAGACTATGCATTTGACATTTTGAATTTCATAAAGCAAGGACATACACGTTGGAGTATTGTTTTTGATCTGAAGAATCTTCAAGTACATTATAAAACTTTCAGGAATCAAAATGTTAGGAAGATAAACTTGAGCGATTTTGATTTTAGCTGTGATTCAAAAGACTTATTAATGAGTATTGACAAGGATCTTGATAAAGTCCAAAATAATTTCGAAGAGTACACCACCGAAAAAAATGCAAAGTTCATTTTTTACAATTCAAAACTGTTCGAGGGTTTTAAAGATATCCCAAATCAATTTTGGGAAGAGTTAGCTAAATATCCTGAATCATTTAAATGTGGAGAATGATTGATTATTAATTTCACCAATACGCACATACTGTGGTTTGCAGGCGACCGAAGGGCTCCGGGCGAATGTGAACGCTCGGAGTAACCATGCAATTCTTTGGTAACGGAAAAATAGCGCGCGTCCTAGCCTTCGGGTCTTGAAACTCAAAACATTATGCCACATTCCAGTACCTTCTTTTATGACGAGATTCTTAAGAGAAAAAACATGAATTCCTACCGACAAGAAACCAGAACCTTCGGCTTATATCTTTCCTTCTTTCCTTTTTATCAAAGAAATCTCTTGCCAATCCACCGGCTCTTTGCTAAAATAAAAGAAGGTCGAAGAGCCTTTTATAATGGTCAAATCTGACTCGATACTCAACCCGAGAAAGGCGGGAGCATAATTTCTTTCCTGAGGCGCTGAGGGCGGGCCAATTTATGCTGCAGATCGTTCAGGAAGTTCGGACTCTGTGATCGTGAGAAATGACCCCTTGAAAAACTCTCTGATGCTACACTATCTGCTTTTGGCTTTCGTTTTCAATCTGGTCTTTCTGAGAGCGGGCTTTGCTCAGGAGAATACTCTCTCGACTGTCAATGTGGTCATAAATGAAGTGCTGGCAAACGAACCTGGAGCTTACACGAAACTGGAATGGGTGGAACTTTACAACTCCGATTCGGTGCAACATGCCGTTGATGGATGGGCTTTCATCTGCAAGGATGATACGACCTGGATTCCCGCTGGGACAATTGTTCCCGCTAATGGGTTCTTAATCCTCGCTCGGCGGCTCGTATCGGAACTTCCCGATTCAATAAGTTTCGAAGGATGGTGGGGAAACAGAAGCGGTATCTGGGGCGATTCGCCAGACGAGAGTTTCCCGACTGTAGAAGCCAAGATGGGCTTGACCAACACTGGGGGTTCAATCAGTTTGATCGATCCTCAGAATAATGTCCAGACTTTCACCTGGGATCGGGATTGCGGAGATGGGGTCTCTATGGAGAGGGTTTCTTCCGGTGAAGAAATCTGGCTTTGCTGCGTCTCTGCCTCCAAAAGCACGCCGGGACAAAAAAACAGCGTGAGCACTTCTTATTCAGACAAGATGGAACTGAGCATAGAACCTAACCCCTTCTCTCCGAATGGAGACGGCTTTGAGGACGAAGCTGTTTTTCGCTACACCTTGCCCATGGAGTCGAATCTGACCATAAAGATTTATGACATCAAAGGACGATTAATAAAAACACTTGTCGACGACGAGCCGCAGGTCTCAGGAGAGATTACCTGGGATGGAAAAGACGAGGAAAATAGAACCGTCCGCATCGGCATATATATCGTTTGGGCAGAAGCTACGGGCAATTCTCACAGCCAGACCAAGGCTACTGTGGCGGTGGCCAAAAGGTGAAGTGACCTCACCCCCTGTATCCCCCTCTCCATTTTATTGAGAGGCGGTCCAAAAGGGGAGAGGTAGAGAAATGTGAATCTCTTTAGACCAGAAGACAGGAATGAAAAGGGTTATCGTCCTCCCCATGATTTTCCTATTCTCTGTAGGGTATGCTCAGGCTGCGTTTGACAACTATTGCTCAAGCGCCAAGACATTGAGCCTATGTAATGCCTCTGTTGCTATGGCAGACGAGCCGGCGACTGTCCTGATCAATCCGGGAGCATTAGGTTTTATTGAATGCAAGGGGGTTCAAGCCAGCCTTTCCCGCCTGTTCGACTTGGATGAACTCTCTGAAGGGGAGTCTTACCTAGCTTATCCTTTTCGTTCCTTTTCTGTTGGCGCAGGATTCCACATGTTCGGGAAAGCGGATTATTATCAGGAGAGCATCCTGGCCGTGGCTTTGGCTTACAGAATAATAGACCGGATTTCGGTTGGTACCAATCTGAAATACATGCGGGTTTCTTTTTCCCCTGAATATGGCGATCTTTCTGCGTTCTCGGTGGATCTGGGATCGGCCTACCAGGTGAACAGCAAGGTTCGGCTTGGTTTTGTGGCAAGAAACGCAAATCAGCCTCAGTTGGTGAAAGACTCAGATGATATTGCGACAAACTTCTGCATCGGTCTTGTCGTCTTCCCTTTCAACGAGGCTACTTTGCTGCTGGGTATTTCCTATGAGGAAAGATATAAGGAACAACTTCATCTGGGACAGGAGATCACGCTTGTGGAGAATCTTCCGTTGAGATTTGGCATACAGACCTCCCCGGCGCGCTATGCTCTCGGGGCCGGATTCGACTTCGAAAGGTTGATAATTGACTACGGTTATTCGAGCCACTCAGTCCTGGGTCATACGCATAAGATCAGCTTCTCATATCGGTGGGGCAGGGGAGAGGCAAGGCAATCACCCCAAGCTTCGAACGCCGAGTAAGTTGCGGTGGAACGATCAACCATATCAATGATAATGTTTCTGCTCGTCTTTCTTCTGATCTACGGTGGGCTTCACCTATACATGTTCCTAAGGGCCAGAGCTGGTTTGGGCCTCGGAACCAAGACCAGCGTCTACTTTGCGGCTTTTCTGATGTTGATGGTCTTCGCTCCTATCCTGACCCGCTTATTCGAAAAACCTGGAGTCGAATCCATCGCCAGGGCGATAGCCTATGTTGGATATACCTGGATGGCCATTCTGTTTTTGTTCTTCTCGGTGTCAATTGTGATAGATCTCTTACGGCTTCTGGTGTATCTAGGAGGTTCAGTGATCGGCAGGGGCTTTCCTGGCTTCACTACTGTCGGCCTCTATCATTTCCTTATTCCTTTTGGGCTGGCCCTTGCCATATCCTTCTACGGGTATTTCGAGGCAAGGGATATTAGGACCGAGAGGATAACCATTCAGACCTCCAAACTTCCTCAAGACATCGGCAGGCTTAAGATAGTTCAGATTTCCGATATCCATCTGGGCGTGGTGGTGGGAGAGGGAAAGCTGAAGAGGATTCTGGACATAGTGAGGAAGGAAAACCCGGACATATTGGTTTCGACAGGCGACCTGGTGGACGGGGAAATGTGCAACCTGCTTGAGGCGGTGAGGCTGCTTGGAGAGATTGATCCGCCCTACGGCAAGTTTGCCATAACAGGGAATCACGAATTCTATGCTGGGCTTGACAGAGCTCTGGCTTTTACAGAGGATGCGGGGTTCACCATTTTGAGGGGAGACGCATTGACCCCCGGTGGAATTCTGAATATCGCTGGCGTGGATGACCCTGAAGCGAAGAGATTCGGTTCCGCCAACAACGTTCCGGAAAGAGAGCTGCTTTCCGGACTTCCAGAAGAGAACTTTACTCTATTCCTGAAACACAGACCGGTTCTGGACAAGAATGCCCTTGGCCTTTTCGATCTTCAGCTTTCGGGGCACGCGCACAAAGGGCAAATTTTCCCGTTTAGCCTCCTAACCAAGTTGAGCTATCCCACCGACGACGGATGTCTGAAGCTGGAGGACGGCTCTTATTTGTGTGTGAGCAGAGGAGCAGGCACCTGGGGACCACCGATTCGGTTTCTGGCACCGCCGGATGTAGTGGTGATTGAACTTGTCCGTAAGTAATTCGGGTTGCGAGCCGTCGGGCAAGCTGCGCGACAGAGGGCTCAAGCTACGGCGATTGTTGAACACCACGGCCTACCCAGGGGCAGACATATCTGCTCCAGAGAATCGACATTGAACAGTCTGCCGTCTCTTGCCCGCCGGGAGAACTTGGCGTCTCTTGCGTTTGAGGCCAGGATGAGGAAGAAAGATTGTCCGTAGCAAAAACGGATTCGTCACTCGTGGTGCGGTTTGTGTGAAGATGAGAATACACTAATGGCTTCCGATAGCTTTAGGGAAGATCCCAGCAGAAAGAGCACATCACCGGATTGAAGCAGCGTGTCTGCGCCCGGATTGGACAGTATCTGCGAGTTCCGGCGTATAGCCACCGCGCAGACCCCATAACGCCCCCTCAGCTCAACTTGGGCAAGCGTCTTCCCGACCAACGGCGATCCCGGCGAGATACGAAATGCACTGATATCAACGTCACCAAGCTGAAGTTTTAAATCGGAAAGGGATGCCGACGCCTTGGGAAAGCTTCGAAACATCTGGTAACCGTCCGCCCGCGCCTTGGCGACCAACTTTTCGATTTCGTCTGTGGGGACGAAATACTTGTTCAAAACCCGAGTGAATATCTCCACGGAGGTCTCGAATTCCTCCGGTATAACTTCGTCAGCCCCCAACCGGTAGAGTGGATTCATCTCCTGCAGGTACCGTGTTCGCACGATCAAATGGACTTTCGAATTGAGTCTCCGGACGGCCTCAGCAATTCTGCGCGTGGCCGTGGGATCATTAATCGCCACCACCACGATTCTCGCCTGTCTTAAGTTCGCATGCTGGAGTATGGGCTCATGGGTTGCATCACCGCAATAAATCGGCTCGCCCTTGGCTTGTTCACTCCGCACCGTCTCCGGGTTCATCTCAATTATCGTATAAGGTATACCGGCTGCTCTGGCGGCCCGTGCCATATTTCTGCCATTCACTCCGAAACCGATGATGATAAGGTGGTCTTTCCTATCCGGAACCTTTGTCTCGGAAATCGGACAAAAGCCGGATGTCAGCTTTTTCCCGACCGGCAAGCGCAGGATGATATCTGCTGCACGAGGCGCCAAGCTTATGATGAATGGCGTCGCAGCCATACTCAGAACCGAGACTGCCAGAAAAACCTGATGGGTGTTTCCGGCCAGTAAACCATGTTCAAGACCGACTCTGGATAGAATGAAAGAGAATTCGCCGATCTGGCCCAGCGCTAAACCGACCAGAATCCCCGTGCGAAGCGGAAATCCCAGCACAATGGTGACACATCCAGTGATGAGTGCTTTTATAACGATGACACTGAGTACAATAAGCACGATGAGTGCGGGCTGCTGGAAAAGGAAACCGATATCGAGCATCATGCCAATGGAGACAAAAAAGAAGGTGGTAAAGACGTCGCGGAAGGGCAGGATATTCCCAAGGGTGTGATGGCTGTATTCGGATTCGGAGATGATCAGTCCCGCCAGAAACGCACCCAGAGCAAGGGATAACCCTGCTTTGGAGGTTAGCCAGGCAACGCCCAGGCATATCAGGACCACACTTAAGAGGAAAAGCTCACGTCTACGTGTTCTGGCGATTTGATACAACAGCCGGGGAACAATCCATTTAGCGCTGACTATGACCAACAGAATGACACCGGCCCCTTTGGCCAGAAGAACCAGCATGGATTCGCTTAAATTGACATTCCCTCCTGCTCCTGCCAGTACCGGCGTGATCAGGATCATTGGAACGATGATAATATCCTGGAAGATCAGGATGCCAAGAGCTGTGCGCCCATGCGGACTGTCGACTTCAGCTCGTTCCTGGATCAGCCTGAGCACGATTGCGGTGCTGCTGAGTGCTACGAGAAATCCTATGAAAAGCGCTTGGCCGAAGGTCGCACCGAGGTGCTCAGCTATGAAGAATGTGGCTAAAGCGGTTATCGTCACTTGAAGCGAGCCGCCTATCAGAACCGACTTCTTGGTTTGCAGCAGCCTCTCAAGCGAGAAGTCGATGCCTATGGTGAAAAGCAGCGATACAACGCCGATTTCGGCAAGGATTTCCACCTCGTGGACTGCGCTTATCAGTCCCAGTCCGTTAGGACCTACGAAAACGCCCGTGAGGAGGAATCCTACGACCGTCGGTAGGCGGAGCCGGTGGAATATGAATAGGACAGCAATGGCCAACCCGAATATAATGACAATGTCATTCAGCAGCGGTATTTCCATGGTTCAGTTTGCCTTTCAATCTGTCGCCAAAAGATCAAAACCGTAAGCCGCACAACAACCGTCGATTCTTTGTTTCCGTACCCGACTGTTACTAACCAGTTCCGCAACAGGGTCTTTGTGTCTTTGGATCCCCTGTAAGAGATACGCCGGAAAACC
>CAYGCR010000002.1:0-97281 GCA_964348415.1 uncultured Ignavibacteria bacterium
TCATCGCACGCATCCAGCCTGAACTGGCACTCCAGAGCACTGGTGTACAGAATGTCACCAGTGGGATCGGAGAACGTGTTCTCACCGCAGTCCGGGTCGACCCACTCATTATCCACCAAGAACGGGCCTTCCCACTCCCAGCATACTGGAATCATGAACCCTCTCAGGTTCTCATCGTTGTTCACCACAAAGTGGAGAACCGCCAGCTCGGATTCACCGGTTGGGTTCGCAGGGAGATAAGCACCAACATTGAGAGGACCGTTCGGGAGCTCGTACATGCCAAACAGCAGGATCTTGTACTTGCAGCAGGGACACAGCGGGCAAGGGAGCAATCTGTAAGTGAATTTCTCCCACGAGTACGTGGTGTCTCCAAAGGGTGATGGGACGACGTGATACAACGAGGTCAGGGCCTCGCCCATGTAGGCGCCGATAAAGGTCATGGCGGTGTACTCGAACTCTATCTCCAGCTCAAACCCGCCGAATGGAACCGTGTTGTTAGCCAGATAAACCGGCAGCACCACATAGTCTCCGGGATTCACGCAGTCGATCTCGCCAATCCAGACCTTGTTTTCACCCTCCGGGAGGAAAGTCACGGTAACGTGGAAGGTGCACTCCGTGAAAAGGCCACACTCGTCTGTAACCCTTAAAATAACAGCGTAACTGCCCTGCTCCGCCGTCGTGGTGGACCATTCTACGTGGTTTCCTACTATGACGGGATCATGAGCAGGGGAGGGAGTAATGCCGTGAACACTTACCACCACAGCATCCGCGTCTGGATCAGAAGCGGAGAAGTCATCGCTGATAAACGTCTGCCCAGCTTGGACGCTTCCATCAGGCGGACAGACAAGCTGAGGAGGATTATTGTAAACATTTACTATGAACTCACAAGTATCTTTGGCTGCGCAATCATCTGCTGCCACCAGACGGATGACGTAGTTTCCGTCTTCGGCGCAGGTGGTCACCCACTCTACGTGATCGCCCGCGATGATTGGAGGGTTAGTCGCGGACGGACTGATGTCCAAGACCGCCACCGAAGTAGGATCTGCTTCCGGATCAGAAACAGAGAAATTACTGCTGGAGAATGTCTCCGTAGCGTGTACGGTTCCGCTCTCCGGGCAGACAAGAACAGGGGGCTGATTGTAAACATTAACGGTGAACCCGCAGGTATCCTTGAGACCGCACAGGTCGGTTGCCACCAGACGTATAAGATAGTTTCCATTCTCGGCACAGGTGGTGATCCACTCTACGTGGCTGTCCACGATGTGAGGCTGGTTTGTCGGGGTGGGGACAATGTCAAGCAAGGTGACGTCAACCGGATCACCGTCCGGGTCGCTCGCCGAAAAGTCGCTTGAAACCAAGGTCTCTCCGGCGTGGACGGTGCTATCATGGGGGCAGGTGAGTTCAGGAGGCTGGTTATCGACAACCACCTCAAAACAGCAGGTGTCGCTGGCTCCACAACTATCGATAGCTTCCAGACAAATGGTGAATATGATGTTGGCGTCAGCACAGTCGGTCTGCCACTCAACGTGATTCCCAACTATAATGGGTGAATTAGTCGGAGCGGGAGTCACGCTGCTGAGTACTACCCTCACTGAATCAGCCTCAGGATCGGTGAAAGAGAAGCTCGCGCTTATGAAGTTATCTCCCGCGTACACCTCGCCGTTCTCCGGACAGATTAAGTCTGGAGCGTAGTTGTACACCTTCACGTCGAAAGTGCACGAATCCACAGAACCGCAAGTGTCCGTGGCCTCCAGACAAATTGTGAAGATGTTTCCTGCGTCAGCGCAGTGGGTCTGCCACTCCACGTGGCTTTCGACTATCGAGGGTGGAGAGGTAGGAGGAGGGTCTATGCCACACAAACTTACCGTTGCTGGCTCGCCCCTCAGATCAGAGACGGAGAAATCTGAGCTTACGAAGTAATCTCCCGCGTGAACCGAATCGTACTGAGGACAGATGATCTCAGGAGGCACATCGTAAACCGTGACTTCGAACTCACAGGTATCTTTTGCGCCGCAAGGGTCGCTGGCCACCAAAGTGAATGTAAAAACGGGTCCGGCGACCAGATCACCGCAGCAGGTCTCCCACTCCAGATGGTTATTCACTATGCTGGGTGGATAGGTCGGAGTTGGGGAGACGGATTCGAGAGTTACCACCACTCCGGTAGGGTCATCCGGATCGGAAACAGAGAAATCCCCGCTCACGAACAGGTAACCCGCATTAGCGCTATCATCCAGCGGGCAGACCAAGTCTGGAGGTCGGTTGTATACGGTTACGGTGAATCCGCAAGTGTCTGCAGGCTGACACATCTCGCTTGCGACCAGTCGAATGACATATACTCCGATGTCGTCGCAAGTGGTCTCCCAGACCACGTGGCTGTCGACGACGGTGGGATAGTGGGTCGGCTGCGGGGTGATATCCAACAAGTAGACTGATATGAAATCGCCATCCGGATCGTACACGGAGAAGTCGGTACTTATGAAAGTATCTCCTGCGTGGACGCTGTCGTCCTCTGGACAGGTAATCTCAGGCGGTCGGTTGTAGACGGTCACTGTAAACCCACAGGTGTCCTCCGCTTCGCACGAATCAATTGCAACCAGACGAATCAGGTAATCTCCATCCTCCTGGCAGGTGGTCGGCCACTCTACGTGAGACCCCACGATGGTGGGATTAAATGTGGCAGGGGGAGTTATATCCAGAAAAGCAACCGTAACAGGGTCTCCATCCGGGTCGTATACGGAGAATCCCGTGCTGGTAAAGGTGTCGGTGGCATGAATGCTGTCATCATCAGGGCAGGTAAGCTGAGGGTCGTTATTGTAGACGGTGACATCGAAATAACCCGTGTCTTTGGCTCCGAACTCATCCGTGGCCTCCAGACATATGGTGAAGACAATACCGGCCTCATCACACTCAGTCTGCCATTCTACGTGGTTCTCCACGATCGTGGGTGCGTGAGCCGAGCCAGGATTTATACCGCAGATAGTTACCGTTACTGACCCTTTGGCATCAGAAACGGAAAAATCTTCACTAACGAAATAGTGTCCAGCGTGAACGGAGTCATTGGGAGGAGGTGTGATCACGGGAGGAGGATTGTATAGGCTCACTAGGAAATCACAGGTATCAGCCAGGCCACACGGATCCGTGGCAACCAAGGTGATCGTGAAGTCTGGACCGTTAACCAAGTCATCGCCAGTAGTCTGCCACTCTACATGGGTATCCATGAGTGTAGGAGCATTGACAGGAGTGGGCGAAACGGAAGCTATCGATATCACCACGCCGGACGGATCGTCCGGATCAGTCACTGCATAGTCAGTACTCACAAAAAGGCTACCTGGTTTCACGCTACCGTTCTCGGGACAGGTGAGAACTGGCCGTTGATTGTACACGTTCACTGTGAATTGACAAGTATCCTTGGCTCCGCACGGATCGGTCGCCACCAGACGGATAAGGTAATCTCCGTTCTCGCCGCAGGTGGTTATCCACTCCACGTGGTTGCTCACGATGCTAGGCGAGTTAGCTGGCGCCGGAGTGATGTCGAGGAATGCCACCGAAGCAGGATCACCTTCTGGATCGGAGATGGAGAAATCTGTGCTAACGAAGGTCTCACCGGCATGAGCACTGCCATTATCCGGACAGAAGAGTTGAGGTGCCTGATTGTAAACATTCACCGTAAACGCACAGGTATCCTTGGCTCCGCACGGATCGGTTGCCGCCAGACGGATAAGGTAATCTCCGTTCTCGCCGCAGGTGGTTATCCACTCCACGTGATTTCCCACCATGGAAGGGTTGTTGGTGGCAGATGGAGTGATGTGCAAAAAGGTGACTGGGGCCGTATCTCCATCTGGATCAGTCACCGAAAAGTCCGTGCTGATAAAGGTCTGCCCCGCATGAACACTTCCGTTATTCGGACAGGTGACTTGCGGCGGCTGATTGTATACGTTTACCGCGAACTCACAGGTATCTTGGGCTTCACAGTCGTCGGTTGCCACCAGACGAATCACATAATCCCCGTCCTCGGCACAGGTGGTTAACCATTCCACGTGGTCTCCGACTATGGAGGGTGCATTGGTGGAGGATGGTGTGACATCAAGTACCGTGACCGCAGCGGGACCACCGTCCGGATCGGTCACGGAGAAGCTGGTGCTGACGAAAGTATCGCCGGCGTGAACGCTCCCATTGCTCGGGCAAACCGCTATCTGAGGCGACTGATTAAGCGTCACCGTAACGTGACTGGTGTCCTCCCCAGTTGCTCCCTGATCGTCAGTGACCCTGAAAATGAAGGTGTAAACGCCGCTGGAGTCAGGCAGAAAATAGAATTCGTCGGAGATGGGAGTAAGATCCGTTACCGGATCGTAGGTTCCTATTCCGTACGTTTTCTCCACCGTAATGGTGTCACCTGCATCGGGGTCGGAAGCGTAGATCCAAATCCTCAGCGAATCGCCACGGCAGAGGAAGACCGATGTATCCGGCGTTATGAAAATATTGGGATCGTAGTTGGGCGGAGAAAACGGAGAGGTGGAGAACTCTACTCCGTCGCCTTCGTAGGCAAAGGACCCCGAATATCGCTGTCCGTACTGCAAGGCTAGATTACAACTGTACGAATCGGTCGAGTCAATCAGGCCATTCTTGTTATAGGAGCGCAGTGTGTCATACTTAGAGGTAAAAATGGTCACGTTTGGGTCACCAGTGGGATCGCTCCCGGCCTGGGATTGATAGGGATCGTACACCGAGTCCATGTCTGTGAAGCCTGGTACCGAGGAGAGGGAGGTTTTGTTTGCGCCCAGGAATATCTGATCTGTGCCAAACGGCCGTTCGTGGCCGCTTGACCATAAGTTGAAATCAATTGCACTTCCGGCGATCCTGAATCTCATGAAATCATTGGGGTCGCCCTCTCCCAGTTTCCACTCTCGAGTAGTCAGGTCCCACCATATCTCGTACAAACTGTCGCCCCAGGGTATCCACCCCCATCTGTCGTTTTGCCTCAGGCACTGAACGTCGATGGTGTCCCCCCAGAGCTCGAGTTCCTCCACAAACACATTTACCCCCAGCGTAGGAGGCTGGCTCAACACGGCTAAGACGCAACAGTGAAATTGCTCCAAGGACATGCCTTGAGAATAGATGTGGTTGGCAATGTTCCAGATACCCTGGTCATAGTAGACGTAGACTCCCCCTGCGGTGTCGAGACTGGGTGGGGGTAGTTCTGGAGTCCCCATAAAGTAAATGGTGTCTACCTGATCGTAATTGGGGGGCGGACCGGGGGGCGTATTGCTGGGGGGGTAATAGTAGGCTAAACCGGGCTCGGTTAGCAGAAAACCAGATATTGATAATACGCTGATAATCAAGAGCAGTAAATTTCTTCTCATACTACCTCCCCACTCGTTGAGACATACTCTTGCTGAGAGAATGTGCGATGGAAATACGGTTGCAGCTCTGATGCATTAGCCAACTCTGGTACAGGTCGATATAGATACAACACAGCCCTTGGGTCAGTGGCGTATTTTGAATATGTTTTTGTGTAGCGAAACGATCTCACCAAATTCAAACATACGCCTAACTGAGCGTAATATAACAACTTTTCGTCCCTTGTCAAGACTTTTCATCACTTTTTTTCCCACCCTGATTCTCCGACCGGCTCCATCCCGTCCGGGCACCCCGATCTACAAGAAAATAGAGCAAGAATCGTGCCCCAAAAGGACTTTTTCATGCAGAAACAAAGAGCCCTCCGGGGCCAGTCGCCCGAAGGGCTCTTCTCTCTTTTGAGGGTGGTTGAGCCGGGATGCTACTTCATCAGCGTCATCTTTTTCGTCTGACAGAATTGATCCGCCTCCAGTCGGCAGAAGTAAATCCCGCTGCTCAGGCGGAGGTGGTCGTCGTTTTTGCCATCCCAGGTGACCGTATGCACCCCTGAACCTTGATAGCCATGGAAGAGGGTTTTCACTCTTTGTCCCACCAGATTGTACACGGTGAGCTTGACCTGACAGGGTGTGGGCAGGTAGTAGCTGACCCGGGTCTCTGGATTAAATGGATTGGGCTGATTCTGGAACAGGGTAAGACCCTCTGGAGCAGCGGGGTTACCATCCTTATCCCGCACGCCTATACCTTCCTCACCTGACGAGTGGGCAAGACCAGAACCAGGGGGCGGCACCGCCACGTCCAGGTAGAGCCTCACAGTATGCGTAGCAGGTCCCGAGATTTCCTTCGCCGTTACGGTAAGAGTATGCGCGCCGGAAGGGGTTTCAGCTGTGGTCTGAACGTGCAGCATGGTATGGCTGGTCGGGACCAGAACCTGCTCGTCGAAGAATCCGCTATTGGGCGGATCTGGCAATCCGGAGATGAACAGCGAACAGGGTTGACCAAATCCATAAAGGGAATAAAGCTGCACCAGATAGTCGGCAGCTTCTCCGGCCGCCACTTGCTGAGTTACCGGATAGACCCAGATGTAGAAATCGGGTGCCGGCTCATAGGAGACGGTTACGGTGAACTGACAGGTATCTGCCAGTCCACACGGGTCTGTCCCCACCAGCGTCATAACGAAATCCTTGCCGGCATCAGAGCAACGTGTACGCCACTCCACGTGGTTTTCCACTACGCTCGGAGCATAGGTGGGAGCTGGCTCGATGGAGAGTAGAGTGACAACGACCGGGTCTCCGTCCGGATCGAAAACCGAGAAGTCGGTGCTGACAAAGGTTTGATTGGGAGCGACGTGGCCGTAATCCGGGCAGGTAAGCTGGGGAGGTCGGTTATACACGGTCACGTTAAAGCAGCAGGTATCTTTGGGTTCGACGTCGAAGGTAGCCTCCAGACAGATGGTGAACACTTTATCGGCATCATCGCAATGGGTCGGCCACTCGATGTGGCTCTCCACTCTGTAGGGCACGCCGGCGGCAGGAGAGGGGTCGATGCTGATCACCTGTACCCTCGAGGGATCAGCCCCGGGGCCGGTGACGAAGAAGTTGGTGCTGACGAAAGTCAGTGGAGGATCTGTGGCATGCACGCTGTCATCCTCCGGGCAGTCGAGGGTGTTTGTGGGCTCACGGAGAACGGTCACCATAAACTGGCAGGTATGGGCCAGTCCGCAAGGATCTGTTGCCACCAGCCGGATGTGGAACTCCCGCTGAGCCTCGTTTGAGGTGGTGATCCACTCCACGTGATTGCCCACTATTGTGGGTTGATTGGTGGCAGAAGGAGTGATATCCAGGAAGGTTACCGTCGCAGAATCTCCGTCCGGGTCGGAAACCGAGAAGTCGGTGCTGATAAAGGTGTGACCTGAATAGACGATACCGTCATCGGGACAGGTAAGCTCCGGAGGTCGGTTATACACGGTTACCTTGAAAAAACAGGTATCGTGGACTTCACCGCCCACGGGGGCCTCCAGCCAGATTGTAAAGGTCTCTCTAAAGTCCTTTCCGGGATCATGACAATGGGTGAGCCACTCCACATGGCTGTTCACTATGAAAGGCATGTTAACCGGGGCCGGCTCTACCCGGAAGATCGTCACGTCAGACGGATCAGTTCCCGGCCCGGTTATGGAAAAGTCGGTGCTGACGAAAGTCACCGAAGGCACTGTGGCGTGTACGCTGCCATCTTCCGGACAGGTAAGGTCACCGGGCCCCCCGTCAGGCAGAACGGTGACGGTGAATTCACAGGTATCCGCGGGGCCACAGAACTCGACTGCCAGCAAAGTGATGACGTAGTCTCCTTCCTCATCCTGGGTAGTCACCCACTCCACGTGCTTGTCCACTATGGTCGGCCAATTAGCCGGCTTTGGATCAACGCTCAGGAGGCGGATCGCAACAGGATCCCCGTCCGGATCAAAGACCGATGCATCCTCGCTAACAAAAGTCTGACCGGCCTGCACGCTGTCATCACGCGGACAGGTAATCTCGGCGGGCCGATTCCAGACTGTGGCCGTAAATTCACAGGTGTCTTTAAGTCCGTTAGAGTCGGTTGCCACCAGGCGGATAGTATAATCCCCGGTCCCGGCCGTGGCGGTCCACCACTCCACGTGCGTACGGACTATGCGGGGGTTGATCGGAGTAGGGGGATCGATATCCAAAAATTCGACCACGGTAGCATCTCCGTCAGGATCGGTTACCGAAAAGGCGGTGCTTTTAAAAGTATCCGTCGTATGAACGCTGTCATCGCTGGGGCACGTAAGCTGAGGAGGTTCGTTCTGAAGGCCGGGCCCCTGGTCAGCACCGGGGCCCTCGAACATCTCCGCCGTCGTCCGCTCTCGGGCGAACACGTCGGGATAGGACACCGCTATAATGAGAAAAAGCATAAGAATGCCCGACCAAAAAATCCTTGGCATTCTCTCCATAATACCTCCTTTGTAAATGGTTTCAATAACGACTCTGCAAAAACGGTTCAGTTTGCCGTGTGAAAGTGGTCTGAGAGCGTCTTGGCGTTGCTCCGCCCAAATGGAAGGCACAAACGGCACAAGAGCCTTCTCCAGAGAGACCTTACGTTTTAGTTTAATTCATTCCCCGCCCTTTGTCAAGGATTTTCTGCGCAAAGCGCCACCGGCGCAAGCAGGCAGATTTGAAAAACCGATCCAGCGCCGTTACGTCCACGATACAAAAAAGCCCTCTGGTCGCGACATACCAGAGGGCTGTTGTTTCTTGGGGCTTTGGTTAGGTTAGCAACTACCTCATCAGGGTCATCTTCTTCGTCTCCCTAAAGTCACCGGCCAACAACCGGTAGAAGTAAATGCCACTGCTCAGCTGGATACCGCCGTCGCTTCTTCCGTCCCAGAATAGACTTTGCATTCCAGCATCCTGGTGACCGTCGAACAGGGTCTTCACCTTCTGACCCAGCAAGTTGTAAATGCTGAGATTGACCTGACAAGCCCTGGGCAGATAGTAGCTGATCCTGGTTTCTGGATTGAACGGATTGGGCTGATTCTGGAACAGGGTGAAACTACTTGGTGCGTTGAGATTGTCAGCCGCGTCTTCGGCATCGGCGGGATCCTCTACCATGAGGTAAATCTCCACCGTATGCTCCCTTGATCCGGAGACCTCTTTGGCGGTTATGTTGAAAGCATACATGCCGGAGTCGGTTTCAAATGCGGTCTGCACATGCAGTGTGGTGTGGCTGGTGGGGACCAAGACCCGCTCATCGAATAATCCACTGATGGGCGGATCTGGCAGTCCGTAAACGAACAGTGAGCAAGGCTCTGCAAATCCGTAAAGCGAATAAAGCTCCACCAGATAATCGGTAGCCTCCCCGTTCTGCACGTACTGAGTCACCGGATAGACCCAGATGTAGAAATCCGGCGCTGGCTCATAGGAGACGGTTACGGTGAACTCACAGGTATCTGCAAGTCCGCATGGATCGGTAGCCACCAGCGTTATAACGTAATCCTTGCCGGCTTCGGCGCAGGTGGCGAACCATTCTACATGATTGTCCACTATTGTCGGATCGTAGGTGGAAGTCGGCTGGATGGAGAGGAGAGTGACAACCACCGGGTCTCCGTCCGGATCGAATACAGATATCTCGGTGCTGACGAAGGTTTCGTTGGGAGCAACGTGGCCGTAATCCGGGCAGGTAAGCTGGGGAGGTCGGTTATATACGGTCACGTTAAAGCAGCAGGTATCTTTGGGTTCGATGTCGAAGGTGGCTTCCAGACAGATGGTGAACACTTTACCGGCATCGTCACAATCGGTCAGCCACTCGATGTGGCTCTCCACCCTGTAGGGCATGCCGGCGGCAGGAGAGGGATCGATGCTGATGATTCTGACCCTGGAAGGATCAGCTCCGGGCCCGGTGACGGAGAAGTTGGTGCTGACGAAAGTGACTGCAGGCACTGTGGCATGCACGCTGTCATCCTCCGGACAGGTGAGATCACCGGTGGGTACCTTCACCACTGTAACCGTGAACTGGCAGGTATCGGCCAGTCCGCAAGGATCCGTTGCAGCCAGGTAGATATCGAACTCCCGATCGGCTTCGTTTGAGGTCGTGATCCACTCCACGTGATTGCCCACCACGGTTGGATCGTTGGTGGCTGAGGGATCGATATACAGGAAGGTCACCGGGGCGGGGTCTCCGTCCGGATCGGTAACCGAGAAATCGGTGCTGATGAGAGTGTCGCCGGCATACACCATGGCATTCTCGGGACAGATAAGCTCCGGCGGACGATTGTAAACCGTAACCGTGAATTCACAGGTATCTCGGGCCTGACAGCATTCGCTGGCGACCAGACGGACGACGTAATCCCCGTCCTCCTGGCAGGTAGTCTGCCACTCCACGTGTTGGTCAACGATGACGGGATAATTGGTTGCCGAAGGGCTGATATCCAAGATGAAGACCGATCCGGTATCTCCGTCAGGATCATGTACCGAAAAGTCAGTGCTGACGAAAAGCTCTTGTGCGTGGACGCTGTCGTCTTCCGGACAGGTCAGCTCCGGGGGCCTGTTCTCCACAGTTACGTCAAAGTAGCAGACGTCCGTGGCTCCGCAGCTGTCCGTCGCCTCCAGACATATGGTGAATACCTCTCCTGCTTCGTGACAGTCGGTTTGCCACTCCACATGCCCTCCGACTATGGCGGGCGTATAGACGGCTGGAGGCGTTATGCCGCACAAAGCCACGGTGACCGGGCCACCATCGGGATCCCATGCAGAGAAATCTGTGCTGATGAAGTAATCCCCGGCGTGGACCGAGTCATCATCTGGACACACAATCTCAGGCGGTAGACCGTAGACGGTTAGGGTACACTCGCAGGTATCAGCACCTCCCATATAGTCAGTCACTATGACTCGATAGGTACCTGCATCAGCCAAGGTGGCACCGGTGATGCTCAACTGGTTAGTGGTGGAGATACAGGGATCAGTGTAAGGCCACTTCTGCCAGCAGAATGTATATGGCGGTACGCCGCTAGTGGTGTTGTCAGTGAAGGTAACGTTAGAGCCAACGCATACCTCCTGACTCGCCGGCGTTACATCACACGCAGGAAGCCGGGTTTTGATGTCTGCACCCTTTATTTGATGGTCTTGCGAGCCAAGCGAGGCGCCATCAAGTGTGCCCAGCTTGAAGTGATATGAACCGCCCGAGATATTGGAAGATCCTCTCCCTGGACCATAGCCAACCCCCGCTTGACCTATCGGGTCTATACCTGCAGCCAGATGACCACCCATTTCGATGACGATTGAATCGGAACTGGATGTCCATGTCAGCGTATAGTGAGCCTCCTTGTCGGGGCTTCCGTTGTAACCGTTAAATGCCATGGACGCGGCTGAAATCGGCGTATTGCCATAAATCTTAACCGTCCGGTTACCCAAGTGGGCTTCATAAGCCGCCACCTTGGACGCCACGTCGTCGCCCAAGAGATTACCCATAGCATCAGGAGCGTCGGGAGTGGCGGTGAACCCGCTGGTGTGAAGAGCAGCGCAGGCTGCTCCCAGATCGCTCGGTGGACCTATCTCCGGGCCACACTCGTTTAAGTTCACAAACATAGTAAGTCCGCCGATTTCGGTCGCTGCCTGCACGCCCTGGGGCCATGAGGTCAGAAAATCGTAGGCATGGTTGGTGGCCTTATCTGCCTGGTGGCTGAAACTCAGGGTGTGCACGTCCCCCGGAGTCTTGGGGATTCCAACGAAGACAAGCCGTTGAAGGGTAGACATACCCTCGTAGTAATTGGAGTTGCCTTCCTGCAAAATTGAGCCTATCCAGTGTACGTCGCCCGGGGGATACGGACTATCGTCGTTGGCGCTCTGGCTGAAATCTACCTTCATGGTTGCCACCGACAACCGAGCTGTGTCGGCGTCCTTTGCTCCTTGTCCGTCGGTCACCGGAAAGACGAAGGTGTAGACGCCGCTGGTATCCGGATGGAAATAGAACTCATCAGAGATTGGGGCAAGGTCGGTCTTGGGAACGTAGGTTCCTATTCCATGCGTTTTCTCTACCGTAATGGTATCAGATAGATCCGGGTCGGAGGCGTAAATCCAGATCCTCACCGAATCGCCACCGAATACAAAGACGCTGGTATCCGGAGTAATAGAGATGTTCGGATCAGAAGCCTGGGCCGACCCGACCAGCAACAAGCTCGATGCCAATATGAAGCTTGTGGCAACAAGTACTGACGCTTTCCTCATTTTACCTCCCGCGTTTTTCTTATTTCGAATCTCCTTGCAATATGCAGCATTCGGTTGTGAGGCTTAATCCAGGGAGTTCATTTACTCCCGGATCATAACGATACAATATATCACCACCGGAGGGTATCCCTGAAAAACCTTCCGCTGCTATGAAGGACCCTCGTCGATAAATCCGACTATTCTCATTCGCTAATCGATCGGTTTCAGCCTCTTTCACAAACATGAACTCAGGCAAAGGCTGTGTAAATTTTGAACACCGGCTCGTCCAGATAACGAGCATGATGTTTAAGCATTTTAGCTGTTCTGCCGATAAATCAAATACCGTGCCGTTAACCGGACGAGTCTCAATCTTTTGATAAACACAGCATCAGTGGATGAGGCTAATCTAAAGAACAAGAAGGGCTTCGGAATGAAGCGAAGGCTGAAGATCGTCTTCCAGAAGCAGGGCCGGGCAGGAGCGAAGTCCAAGAAGATTAGGAAAGGGCTTGCCTCAACGAATGCACTTTCTCGGCAAGAGATTGCACAGATTGGGAAGAAGCAATCAACCTTGAGCACCATAAACGAGTTAGCCGGGACCATCTCCCACTATCTGAATAGCCCCCTTACCGTGCTGTTAGGAAAAGTAGAGCTTCTGTCGCAGGTGAACGAAAGTGGGGCAGTATCAAAAGAGGACATGAGGAAATTCGCCGAAGATTGCAAAAGGGAGATCTTTAGAATAGATGCCATAGTCAAGGCCTTTCAGGATCTTTGTGCGGTGGAGCATAAGACCTTTCCGCCGGGAGTGAAGATGTTGGACGTGGAGAGGGAGATCAAAAATAGAGTGAACCAAACCAACTTCTTGCGATAAGAAACGACATCCATACTGTTATGGTAAAGCCAGTCTTTTCTCGCCATTCGAAAGGATTGGCTTTTTTGCTTGTTCAAGTAACCTCAGGTTGATCACAGCGGAAAGACGTGGCTGCAAGCGGTTCCGGATAGGGCAGGCAAAAGTTAAAGCAGGCCCTGAAGCGTGCCGATTCAACTAATCATAAGGGCGATCAATGAGCGCGTTACAGAGTTACTGAGAGTGAAGATTAGGGGCAGAGGTGTATCGTCAGACCGCAGCAATGAGTGCTGAACCTGTTCACACTCCTACCTTTCAAGAGGGCCGTTCTCCCCTTGAGACTGAGGGTCGCGCTCCAGTTGCCAGCAGAAGAGCACGACTGGGCGATCCCTCTCAATCGCCAGGTTACAGAGATGCCAATCAGAAAGATATTTTTGGACAGACCTATTAGGATCAAGATAAGCGCGGCCATTCTTGTTTTTCTTGCTGGCATATCTGTTTTCCACTTCCTTTTTTTCCCGGCGCAACAGAAAAAACAAGCGGTCAGCAAGATGAAGAATAAGGGGGAGAGCCTGGCCGGAATCCTGGCACACAACCTGAGCTTTGTCTTGGACTCAGAAAATCTGCGTTCCATAGAGGGAATGGTAGAAGCGGTTTATCAAGATAAGGATCTCTCTTTTGTCAGAATAGCTCGCTTTCAGTATAATGACACCTTGTTCTTCCGGCCGGAGAGGTCGACTTGGGGTGAGCAAAAACTCCTCCCACTGCCAGCTGACCCCGTTGGTAAAGTCTTCGTGGACGAGGAGGGACTCTATGTGGTCCGACCCATCAAGGCAAAAGATCGAACTTTAGGCGTACTGATGCTGGGTTTCGATCTAAAACGTCTTAAGATGGACATGGCGAGGAAGGAGAGGCTGATTGTTGGCATAAACCTATCGATTCTGATTCTGGGGATTGTATTGGCTAACTACTTGTCTGGTCTTCTCACCAAACCCATCCGAAAGATAGCTCGAGCAGCAGATCGACTGACCGAAGGAGAGTGGGGACTTCAGGTTCCGGTCGGGTATTCGGACGAGATTGGGATTTTGGGTAGGATATTCAATCGCATGAGTGAGAGTCTGAAAGAGTCCAAAGAGAGGCTGGGCGAATACAGTCGGACCCTGGAGCAAAAGGTGGAGAGGAGGACGGCAGAACTGAGCAAGCTGAATGAGGAACTCGCGTCTAACGAGGCCACCATTACCAAGATGTTGAAGGATTTGAATGGGGTGAATCGAGAGCTCACCCAGACGAAAAACCAACTGGAGAATATCTTCAAAAGCGTGGTGGATCGAGCCATAATCACCATAAACACTCAAGGCACCATAAGCTTTTATAGTAAAAGCTCGGAGCTGATTTTCGGCTATGAAGCAGAAGAGGTGGTGGGGAGGAAATGGATTCAGGAGTTTTTCGTCCGGGATAACGATTATGTCTTCATCTTGTTGGAACACACCCGGGAGGCAGGAATATATAAGGGCGAAACCGAGTTGATCCGAAGAAGTAAACAGGTCTTTCCCGCGAACGTGACCATTACTCCGTTGAAGGGAAAAGAGGGGATCTTTACCGGGTACACCATCATCGTGGAGGACATCAGCGAGAAGAAAAAGACGGAGGAGAATATTCGCTTGTTGTCCCTGGCTGTCGAATCTGCCACTGATGGCGTGGTGGTCCTTGATCCAGACAAAAAGGTAGTTTTCGTCAATCGTTCACAGGCCCAGATGCACGGGTACGAACCATATGAGATGATAGGGAAATCACAGGAAGACTTTTATCCGGAGTCTTACTGGCCAGTGGTGGATCTAGCCATGCAGCAAATTTGCATGGAAGGAGGATGGACCGGAGAGCTGGAAGAGCCCAAAAAGGATGGAAGCACATTCCCGGCGCGAATTTCCGCATCCTTGATTAAAGACCGGGAGGGCAGGCCGGTGGGTATGCTGGGAATTTGCAACGATATTAGCGAGAAGAAGAAAATGGAGCAGGAGATATTGGAAAGGAATCGAGAGCTGTTGGCACTCAACACCATCGCCTCCACCGTCAGCCAAACTCTGAACCTTAAGGAGATTCTTGCCCGAAGCTTAAAGACCATGTTAGAACTGAGCGGCTCCACCTCGGGATGGATCTTCCTGGTCGATCGAGAACGTAGAAACAGAATGAGACTGGTGGCACACCAGGGCTTAGTCCGGAGGCATCTGGAAGAGGAACAGAGGTCGGCCCAACCTGACTGCTTGTGCTGGGAGGTACTGAGACGTAAGCAAACCAGAATCCTGGACGTTGCCAATTGTCCCGGATTTAAAAG
Organism: uncultured Ignavibacteria bacterium; assembly: GCA_964348415.1. Lineage (GTDB taxonomy): Bacteria > Zixibacteria > MSB-5A5 > MSB-5A5 > SM1-73 > SM23-73-3. Next base: position 15,242 of record CAYGCR010000002.1, read on the forward strand.
CTGCACCTTCCGGGAGGATAGGTTGCATTGTCATATCTCGATACCGCTGAGATCAAAAGACGAAGTTCTGGGGGTGATGAACTTAGGGTGGCGCTATGGAAGGAATTTCACTGACAGAGAACTGAAATTTTTCTCCTCAGTGGGAAACGAAATCGGAATAGCGGCAGACAACGCCTTGCTTTTTGAAGATATACAGATAGCCAAGGAGAAACTCCAGAAGTTAAATCAGAAACTGGAGGAGGCGAACAAGGTTAAGGGTGAGTTCTTGGCCAACACGTCTCATGAGCTTCGCACTCCTCTGAATTCGATCATCGGATTCTTGGGATTGATTCTGGACGGCTATTGCGTGGATGCGGATGAGGAGAAGGAGTTTTTACGCAATGCACACCAGAGTTCCAAACAGCTGCTGTCCATCATAAATGACGTGTTAGACTTGGCTAAAATCGAGGCTGGGAAAATGGAGCTGGAGCTAGGAGAAGTTGACCTCAGGTGCCTGTTTGAGGAGGTACGTTCACTGACACAGGTGCAAGCTCAACAGAAGAAGCTGAAACTGGTGTTTGTTCACGAGAATGAATCATCCATCAAAGTCTACGCTGACCCTGGGAAACTGAGACAGGTGGTGATAAACCTTGTAGGCAACGCCATCAAATTCACCGACAAAGGGCAGATCTCGATAAAGTCTACAATCCAAGAAGAGAAAGGGAACGTACTCATCCAGGTAGAGGATACCGGCGTGGGAGTTCCCAGCAAGATACAGGGGAAACTCTTCGAGAAGTTCAGGCAGGCGGACGGTTCCTCCACCAGAAAACACGGGGGAACCGGCTTGGGGCTGACCATAAGCAAAAACCTGGTAGAGATGATGGGGGGCAGGATAAGACTAGAAAGTCCGGGGGAGAGAAAAGGAACCAGGGTGTCTTTCACCCTGCCGGTCTATCGAGAGACCGAGAACGGCGAGACTCTGCACCAGCAGGAGGGGCTTGGAAGGATCAGGGGGAAGCCGAACAGCTTATTGGCCTTGATCGTAGAGGACGACCCTGTGTTCCGCCGCTTTCTGGATGAGTTGCTGCAAACTGAAGGATTTGCAACTGTTCTTGCGGGAACCGCCGACGATGCGGTGAGTCTGGCCAGAGATCTTCGTCCTCGGATTATTCTTCTTGATTTCTCTCTTCCCCAGAAACCAGGCGGAAAGTTGAAGGACGGAAAACAAGTCGTCCACATTCTGTCCAGAGATTCCGTAACCCAAGACATTCTCACTATTATAATCACGGGACAGGATTTAGACTTGGTCAGAACAGATCTGTCGGCCGCCAGACTTGAACAAGTGCCCCGGGTTTTTTCGAAGCCGGTCGACACAAAGGTCCTTCTGAAATATGTGAAGGATGTCTGTAACAGGAGCGAAAAAGAAAGGTTGACCTGCGAAACTGAATGAACCTGCCTTTCTTGCGGGTATATTGCCCTGCTTGAAAGGAAGGGCTTTGGTCCGGGTGATCAGCACGAAACGAGGAAAGTTCGCCTGCGGGCGTATGGTCAGAAGCGTAAATGCGGGTTGTCTTCTAAGGTCGTGCTTTTCCGAAGGCAACGGAAAACTAGATGAACTGAGTTCGAAGGGCAAGTCCTGTCCGCGCGGATTAACATTAGGATGAACTTAGAGACGCTTTCACCCAAAGTTGGAGTGGTCAGCCAGTGCGCGCGACTTAGAAATTGTCTTTCCTGCTGATTCGACAATAAGGCGGGGGAAAGAGAAGATGTCCACAATACTTTTGGTGGATGACGAGAAAATGAACTTGAGGATTTTAAGAACTGTCCTGCGCGCCGGAGGCTATCGGTTTTTTGAGGCAGAAACCGGGGAGGAGGCGTCGAGAATTCTGGAAAGAGAGAATGTCGACCTGATCCTCTTGGATCTTATGATGCCAGGAATGGACGGCTTCCAAACCTTGGAGGTGATCAAACAGAATCCCGCCACGGCCTTCATCCCGGTTATAATCGCGTCTGCCCTGAAGGATTCGACCGACGTAGAGAGGGGACTGGAACTGGGGGCAAACGACTATTTCACCAAACCTTTAAGCGACGATGATCGGAGATTTCGGCTTCCTCTGAAGGTTAGAAACTTAATAAAGATGAAAAAAATGCAAGATGAGCTGGTCGACCTGAACCAGGAACTAAAGAATGTGCAAGACAAGCTGATTGAGAAAGAGAAAGAGTCTGTGTTGGTGGAAATGGCGGGCGCCGCCAGCCACGAGTTAAACCAACCCTTGACCGCCATCCTGGGCAACCTGCAATTGGTGATAGCAAAGTTGCCTCCGGGCGATCCTCTGGCAAAAAGGTTGAACAAAGTTCTGACTCAGGTGGATCGGATGGTGGAGATGGTAAAGAAGATTGGACAAATTACCCGGTACAGAACCAAGAAATATGCGGAAAACGTGAAGATCATCGATATTGAGAAGTCCTCTGATCAGACCTCGAAAGACGAAGTTGGTATAATGAAATAATCTGTTAATATGTCATGCTAAGCGTATGGTGGCTGACCCAAGTTAACTGGATTGGCTGGCCAAGCCAGGCCTCGCAGTCTTGAAGTCGGATCCAGAATAGACTTGACAGCCTCAGCGAATTCTTACCTTGCCCAAGCTGGCCGAGACGAAAGTTTGCGCTCGAGGGCAAACTGCAAAAGCTACCGACCGATTCCTTTTTCAGACGTGGCGGATAAATAATTTGACAAGAAGGGGTCGGCTTCGTACCATCCATAGGCGATGAAACAAAGGATCTGCTTTCTCATAGCATGGCTGGCACTTTGCACTCTTGAGTCAGGACAACCGGCCGAGGGGAAAGACCCCAGCTACGCATGGCCCATTGAGAAGATACGAAAACTGTCTTCCACGTTCGGGGAGCATCGTGACTTCCGTTTCCATTCCGGTATTGACATTCCCACCCAGCAGAAAACGGGATACAAGGTTTTCGCCTGCCAGTCAGGTTACGTGTATCGGCTTTTCACCTCCTGGCGGGGATATGGCAAGGCAGTCTACCTGAAGCTGGATGACGGACGCTTTGCAGTTTATGGACACCTTTCAGATTTTTCGAAGGAAATCTCAGACCTTGTGGTGCGAAAACAGGTGGAGGCCAGAAGATATAAAGCCGATTTTTTTCCGCCGGTGGATGAAATAACGGTGGAGAAGGGAGAGCTAATCGGCTATTCTGGCGAGACTGGCCGGGGAGGACCGCATCTTCATTTCGAACTGCGGGATTCAACCGGAAATCCAATAAATCCTCTGACCTCAGGCTTTTCCCTGAAAGACGGAGTGCCGCCTAGAATCACGTATCTTGCAATTAGACCCCTGGCGGTAGGGGCAAAAGTGAACGGTTCAGAAAGACCGGAGAGGCTTACTCCAGCTTTTGATCCCCACAAAAAAGTCTACACGTTAGATGAAAACCCGGTGGTTCAAGGAGAAATCGGGCTGGAACTTTGTGCTCACGATAGGATGGAAACCTCCCCGTTTAGCGTAGGAATCTACGGGGCTGAGCTTTATCTCGACGATACTTTGCTTTTCTCCTCCAGATATGACCAGATCTCTTTTTCCAGTACTCATAAGGTCGAACTTGACCATGATTTCGAGTTGAGAGAAAAAAGAGGAACGACCTTTCACAAACTTTTCATAGAAGAAGGGAACGATCTTCGCATTTATGATCCATCTGGAGGAAGAATAAATACGGAGGCGGCCAGACCGGGACCACATCAACTGGAGATTAGAGCCTTTGATGCCGCGGGCAATGAATCCACTTTGCGGTTTTCTTTCATCTTCGATCAAAGCCCGCTGATTCTCTCCTGTTTTTTTGAAGAGAAAAAGGACAAGCAGTGGATTACCGTGAAGTTTCAAGATTTAGACGACCAGGTTGGGCAGATTTTTGTGGATAAAAGCGGTTTGAACAAAATCTTGTGGGAAAGCTTCGCACGAGAAAGGATCTCCAGCTCTCACGGAGAACACGTTTTTCCATTGACCGAAAGGCTTGAGGAACCCGGTTTGCTCCGAATAAGAATAACGGACAGCTACGGCGCCTCCTCTGGATACAAATATCTTTGTGTCAATTCGGGAAAAATCAGGACGCCCGACCAAGAAGATTCCTTAGAGATGAGCCTCAAATACGATTTCACTGACAACTTTTTCGTCTTGGATGCGCAATTCAATCAGATATTCGGAGAGACTCCCAGGTTTTGGCTCAAGGGCGGCGGCTTCACTTTCGATCCCCTTTTGTGTGGGCAACCGAATGAGAAGAGCTACCACCTAGTGTTTCCTTTTTTCCTGACCCAGCAGAAGGAGATGGCACTCTCGGTGGAAGGAGTGAATCTATTCGGCGAAAAGGTGGATCTGGTGGAAAACATTCCGGTGGCTATTATAACCAAGTCTTTTGGAGGAGAGGCGAGTAGCTCAGATGGCCTGGCAAAGGTTGAGTTCGAGCCGAATGCGGTGTACCAAGATATGAATGTAACGATACGAATCGCGAAGATGACGGTCGAACCAAAGCATAAGCTCGTGGGAAGGATCTACTCTTTCGGGCCGTCTGCCGTTCCGTTAAACGGCTGGGCACGGATTTCTTTAACCTATTCCGAGGCGGGCTGTGATCCGCAAAGGCTGGGACTGTACGAGCTGGAAGGGGAGGAGTCTTGGAGTTTCGTAGGCCAAGAGTTGGACACTCTCAATTGCATGCTACAAGGAGAAGTAAGACATCTGTCCGCTTTTGCTCTTCTGGAGGATACTTTGCCGCCGAGGGTAAGCCGAGTCTCAATCCCGCTGGGCAAGAAGATCAAAGAAAAAAGACCCAGGATCACGGCAAAAATCGTAGACGACCTTTCAGGCATCGGAAGCGAGGAGGACGTGCTCGTGGAAATCGATGGGGAGTGGATGATACCGGAATACGATCCGGAGAAGTACGTGCTTTCTGCCCGCCCGATTTCCCCTCTTAGTTCAGGAAAGCATCTCCTTACCATCGGGGTTAGGGATCGGGCTGGAAATAAAAACAGAATAGAAAGGGAGTTTTTTGTCGTCGGAAAGTAGGCTGTAATCTACCAGGGAGCACAGCCGTAAATGCGAAGCAAAACGGTTTGGATTCGCAGCAGAGTGGGGAGCACAGGTTGGTCAAGATCAAAGTAATCTTTGTGGGCAAGACCAAGGAAGGTTGGATCAAGCAGGGACTTCTGCACTACCAAAAGCTCCTGAAAAAATACGCCAAGTTGCAGCTGGTTGAAATCAAGGAGGAGAAGATTACCAAGTCCAGACCGGCACAAGCCGTCCTGGATGCCGAATCCCAAAGGATTGCAAGGTGTTCTGAGAAGCTCAGCTTACGTATTGCTCTCGACGCAAGCGGGAAAAACTTAAGCTCTCAGGGCTTCGCACAGTTCCTGGAAGAGAACTTGAGCCGAAGCTACGGCGGGTTCACGTTTATACTGGGTGGGGCTTTAGGATTATCCCGAAAGATTCTGGATGCGTGTCCGGTAAAACTCTCACTTTCTCCCATGACTTTCACTCACCAGATGTCACGAGTCATCCTGCTGGAACAGATCTACAGGGCGTTCTCCATCCTGAAAGGGACAGGATACCATAAATGAACGCGGCTGTCAGCAGACGGCACAGGCTTATGTGAAAAGCCCAAAATAGCTAAGGGGCCTGGGTATTGGTTCTGAACAGCCTGACCGCAGATGCTGCACCGGAGTTTTGTCCCGGAGCTCACCTGTCCGGCGAAGAAACCTCCAAGGCGGGAGCATGTGGCTGAGTCAGAAGTTTGGTGTCACTTGCAAAGCTGCACGAATGAATAGCATGAGAGCCGCCAGGTCAGTCCGAGAATTCGGCGGAAACGTTGGGAAAAAGCTTAGTAAGCCCAAAAGTCTTTTCTTTTGAGCCCCGGAAAGCTTCTCCTTGTCCGTTCTTCGAAACGTTAATTCAAGAGTTTGAAGAGATAGGAAAGGAGACTTGAGCCTTCTGAAGGCTTCCCCGTCTCTGTTTTTAAGCGAACCTGACAGCTGGCGACTCTCGCCTGATTCTTACCCACCAGACTTTACCGTGTTAACCACCGCGGAGATTTCCGCGCGTGTTTCATACATGATTAAAGCTATCCATTGCATTCGATATTTCGTCTTCGGTCTTATTGTGCGGAATCATTCCCCTCATCCAAAACGGTTGAAAGGTCTTTTTTAGCTTTTCGATTCTTTCAGCGGTGACATTTGGATTGAAGGGGACCTTGACCTTCCGCTTTTGCCCGTTTTTCTTCTCATCGGTTAATCTCAGGAAGTTGTCCATGCATTACCCCTTGCTTATTTCAAGAGAATCATTTTGCTCGTGTTTACGAAATCCTCAGCCCTGAGCTGGTAGAAGTAGATCCCGTTTGCGACAAAGGCTTCCTGATCATTGGTGCCGTCCCAACTGACCACGTGGAGCCCCATCTTTTTCTCTTCATCGACCAGCGTTCGAATCTTCTGCCCCAGGACGTTAAATATCTCCAACTCTACGTGTCCGTCACAAGGAACCAAATATTCGATTCTGGTCCCTGGATTGAAGGGGTTGGGATAGTTCTGCTTCAAAACGTATTCTGAAGGTGTGATTTCGGTCAGCTCATCCTTGACGTCTGCCGGACTGACGAAAAGATCGCAGGTCATGACAGGGCCAGAATTAGATATGCTAGCCACGCTCACGTATGTCTGGCTCTGTGCATAGCTCTGGCTGCTGGGAAGAGAGCTGCCGTCAAAGGTTGTATTGCCGGAACTCCCGGGATAAGGGTCGCCCGAGTAGTCGACATAGCCGTAGGGAACGACGGACTCCAGCTCCCATAATCCGTCAGCTTGCTCCAGAGCCACTTTGAAATGGCCGTAAGACGTGTGTCCGGGATACCATTCGTCGTCGTTGGCTCCGTAATCGCCAATGTTCTCATCCACGTGCCAGATGAGAAGCCCATCATAAGGTAGGGCCGAATCATAACCACTCCTCTGTCGGTTAGCCACCAAGAAATACTCGTTTAGAGGCGACCCGGAGGTCCACAGCTTGTAAGCGGTAGGAGAGTTCTGGATGGCTGGAATTGATGCTCCGCTGGTATTGCTCGAAACCACAGTCGGCGTGACGTACCCCAGCCGCGCCAGGCACCAGGCATCGGGGTGGGCGGGCGAAGCTCCCAGGGAGCCGTTCCAGCTTCCATTGGCCATAAGGCTCCACTTCCCTACTCCATAGGAGCTATAGTCCGTGTCGTAAAGATCAGGAAGCCCGAAGACGTGACCCAGCTCGTGACAATATACGCCACAGGTCATGTCGTAAGCCGAATACCAGTATTCGGGTTGGATGGTATAGTCTTTCACGTTTACTCCATCTGCTGTTGTCCAGGGAGAAGGAACGGACCACTTATGTGACCATACGTCGTTGGTGTCTCCGGTCAATTCCGCCCCCGGACCGGCGTGAACCACGATCAGAGCGTCAACGTAGCTGTCGGAATCGTTGTCGTAAACGGAGAAGTCTATGACCGGGTCTACCAGGGCGACCAGATCTTCCACCAACTTCTGGGAATTATTGGGATAGCCTCCCAGTCCGTAGTTTCCGTTTACGTAATAGGCATAAGTCTGGGGTGCGGTGTTCCACCCGACTGTCGACGGCAAATTCACCGTGACAATGTCCAGTGTGCCGTATGAAACCTCCTGATAATAGTGGCGGACACATCCCTGTTGATTGATAAAAACCAGGGTATCGAAAAATGACGCGTTAACTGAAGACAGGTTATCCGAGAAATCCACGAGCAGCACCAGAGCATTGTAGGAGCCCACCGGACCGGCGCCGGCTGGATAGACCTGGTTAACCGGATGCAGGGTGGGCCGATTAACACCGGTTTCCTGGATAAATGGGGAACCAAGAAGATGCCGTGGCATCTCCACTTCCCCCAATCTAATTTTATTTTCCAGATCCGAATGTGGCGGCATGCCGAAAGATTTTGAACCCATTGGTGCCAAGAGCAATGCCACTGTTAGTACTGCCATGACTTTCATTTCTCTTCTCATCTTCTCCCCCGTCGTTCATCAGGTGATCGAAAACTTTCAACAGTTCTCATCTAATTGGGGTGCCTGCAAGGAAATTTTTCGGGATTTGCAGGTGGTGTCCCGAACCGAGTCGGGCTCGGGACACCACCCGATTTAACATCCGGAGTTATTTCTTGGTCTTTCTGCGGGTAGTGGTCCTCTTTCTCCGGATAGTGGTCTTGCGAGTGTGTCTGGTCTTCCGCATTCCTTTCACCCCCCTTCTTGTTCAGAAGCTGAGGCCATTGGAGATGGCTAAACTGATACCTTTGCTTCTTGTCGGCCACAGTCCCTTTTGAACAGCCATGCCGAAATCCAGATGATATGCGCCCAGTTTGAACCCCAGCCCGTTGGCTAGGGTAATCCCTTCGTCTCCTCCGATGGCGATCCCACCTCGAATATCCAACCAGCTTAAGAATTCGTATTCAGCGCCCAGCGAAGCTCTGGGTGTGCTGGAAATACCCATCCCCTTTTTGAACCCCTGCTTGAGGTCAAAACTAAGAAGCGTGCTCTTCAACTGGTAGGCCAGACCCAGGTGCATCACCGTTGGTATCCGGGTGGTGAAAGGATCGATCTTCCGGGTATACGATTCATCAACGATCACCGAATCCGGATCGAAGTGCTCCGCCACAAGAGAGTCGACCTGCACCCGGTAGACTTTCTCCTTGGTGTTCTTGCTCCATTTCATGTGGTTTATCAGATTGATGAAAGACAAGCCAAACCACCAGTTCTCCTTATATTCCATGGTCACGCCGAAATCCACTCCGTATCCACTGCCTCCGCTAGCGGACTGAGCCACGAAATTCCCGTTCCCATTTACTCCCGTCTCCGACGTCAAAACTTCACCCTCAGCCTCGGTCACCTTATGGTAAATCAGTCCCTGGCTGTATCTGAAGTTGACGCCGCACAGAAGCTTTCTGTCGCCTTTTTTCCAAACGGATCTGCCGTGACAAAAGCCGATGTCGACGGAGGCAAAAGCCTCTCCCTCTGAATCGGAAAGAAGTATGGTGTCGTTAATTTCATTTCCAAAAAAGAGCACTTCGATAGGATCTTTCGGAAGCACAAGGTCCGAAGCCCCCTTACCTGAAATGGCGAATCCAAACCGACCATCAGAGATACCGAGGGCCAGAAAGTCTCCATCCAGCGAGAGATTGAGTCCTTCGGACGGGATCGAGTTCAAAATGCTCTGTTTGTCCTCTGAGGTGAGGAACTTGCTATTGTATCTATTGTATTGGTGAAGACTGAAGCTGTTGTTGTGGGGGTTAAGAGCGAGTGAGAATATCATCCAGCTCCTTTTCGGGCCGTAGGACAGAGCCAGGTTGGCCGGATTCCAGAAGGCGGATTCCACCCCTTTAGCCACAACAGTATAGGCTCCCCCCATTCCCACACTTCGAGCCGAATTAAGCCCATAGGCGAAAAGGTTCTCCGGGACAAGCAGGCTTAGGATTAATAGGGGAATGACTAATTTGATCTTCATCTGACTATTCCTTCTTGTTCTTCACGTTCAGCTCCAGATAGGAGATGATCTTTATGAAATCCGAGGCTGAAGCTGCAACCGCTTCTCCGCCGGTCCCGGCAAAATAGACACTCCCTGCCGTGTAAAAAGGCGTGCTGGTGAATACCTGGAGATCCTGGTAAGTCAGATTTATCTCGGTCTGAGAATAGCTTGAGCCGCTTACCGAACCGTCATAGGCCAGCTCCCCAGGCGGAACGATCACCGGACCGATCGTTAGATCAGGATTCGAAAAGATATCTTCCTGGCTACTGGAAAAGAACAACTCCGCTTCACCCCCTAAGGGAAGATGGCTTTCTACTTTGAGCACTACCTTCCCGAAGTTGATCTGATCACGGATCATCTCCTTAACGTCGTCATCCACCTGGTCTGAGTCGGGATCTATCTGCACCTGGCAAGAGTCCAGGATCAGCTCCAACGGGGAGCTGACCTTTATTGTTCCGAAGAAGAAATCCTGTTCCCGCACGACACCGTGTGATTGTCCGTCGCCGCAGATGATCTCTCCTGTTACCGTAATGCTTTGCGGAACAGGACTCAGTAAGGATTCCAGCTGGTCCTCGAATATCGACGTCACCGCAGTTCCGAACGGACCGCCTGCCTCGACATCTGCTTGAAGGCTCAGATTCTGTCCGCTCTCTCCCAGGATTTCCACAGAAACGTTGGCCGGAAGAGCAACACCGTTATGGATTTCCAGGCTTAAGCGGGCATTGGTCAGGTGAGCCGACTCAAAGCCCGGAGGAATATCAAGCTGACGATCGACTGGCTCTATCTCCACCCGGGTTGGTTCAATTATCCCGCAAACCTGGTTGAAGATAATCTCGGAAAGAAATGCCTGAGCCGTGACCGAGTCTGAGGAAACAAAGTCGACCAGAGTCCCTTCCGAACCCGGTGACCAGATTCTTGTCTGAACTGTGGCTTCATTTCCGTTATCCGGTTTCAGCGTGTAGCCATCCAAAACGAAAAAGAGATCAGATGAGCTTGAAGCCTCTAGGTCGCAGAGCACAGACAGGTGGTTCCCGTCCCTCTCCAAGCCAGGAAAATCAATGTACACGGTTGCTCTGAAGTTTAAGAAATTACACACGTTTAGAGAGAGCCTTCCGGTCTGAATGTGAGCGCTGTCTATCAAGCTTCCGGTAGCCAGTTGTATTCTATCGTTCTGCCGGAGCTGGAAGGAGGGAACTGTCGCTGTACCTTGTGCCACCCTCATGCTGTCCACAGAAAAGCTGAGATGCAGGTACTTGTCATCAAAGGAGAGAATCTCTCCGCCGGGAGAGATTCCTTTCGCCTGAACAGCCAGCTGGTTGGAGAGGGTCTTGTCGACCAAGAGAATCTCGCGGCTCAGGGAGTCCCCATCTCCCACCGCACCTGTCAGGCTGTCGGTGTGGAGAATGGTCGAGAAGCCCCGATCGATCACGCTCACCTCCACCGCGGACAAGTCCAAACCCAGGTGGTTCCCCACCGTCAAGCCGATAAAAGTTTCGGTGGCGGTGACTTCAGAGAAAGAGGTGAATGGATCCATATCTTCTTCGACGGTGAGGGTGCAAGGCGGCACCACCCCCGGACTTCCCGGATAGAAATCAGCGAGGAACCAGGTTAGGTATCGCGATTCAGAACACCTGATATCTACCACTCCCAGCGTATCTTTGAGGCTGGTTGAAGTGGAATCGCAGCGCAGTTTGCCAACCAATCTGATAGTGTCCAAGTCTTCCTCAAAATGAAAGCTCGGATTTCCTAAACTATCCAACTCCAGATATGGCTCGTCTATTCTATCTATCAGGGAAGCCACGTCGTAATGCTTGTTGACAAGAGGCACGCTCAAAGTCACGTCCCACGTGGGGGTAACGGGCTTCTCTATCGAGCATTGGGTGGTGATTACCGACAGAGAAACTACCCAAAGCAGTGTCCAGAATGGAAGACGATTCATGATTCTCTTCTCGGAATTTCTACTGCCAATCATCCCCGCCTCAAATAGCAAAGCTTATGACTTCACTTCGGATTAACTAAAGGAGAAAGCTGGTTCCGCCCATGCACCACTAAGGCATTTCGGGAACAGATTTCGAAGGGGGACTAAGCAAAAATTAGCAATTGTCGTGCCGACTCCATAGGCGCTTAACGAATTTGTTTAAGTCTTCTGCTTAACCCGTTTTACGAGAGAGGCTTAACAGGTCATTGGTAGGGAGGCGGTAGCTGGCGTTAGCCTGTCGAAAGGACGCGAAGTTATTGGATTGCTGCAACATTCTGTGGGCGACCAGCTAACATCTCTGATCACTACTGTTTCTTATCGAGATTGAGAAGAGATTCGGTGAGGGCATCAGCTGGGGGATTCTGAAGTAGAACAAAGACGAGAGGCAAGTGCGCGTAGACCAACGCCATGCCGACCCGGACATCCGCTTGCGCCGGTAGTTGCCACATTTATGGGGCTCTCTTAGCTCAATGAATTGAGCACCTACGCGTCCTTTACGCACGATGCCCGCGTGACGGGCGAATTTCCCGCCCCGGCTGGTGACAAGCGCCCTCACCCGGGACCACGCACATTGCAGGGTAGGGGTATGCCGCGATAACCGATCGACTCGTCTCCGGAACGAAAAATCCTCCGATTGATTCCATCTCGTTGGTACTTCTTTTCGTAAAAAACACGAAGATTTGACTTGACAGTTGTCGGTGAGCTTGTTATTTTTTTCACAAGCTTTGGCAGGAGGGATATGTTAGAAGTTTATTTTCCCATGTTCCTTTTGATCTTTGTAGTTATCGGAATGGCTCTCGCCATCTTGGGGCTTTCCTATCTCTTGGGCAGGAGAGTCCGCACCAAAGCCAAACTTTCCACCTACGAGTGTGGTAACGAGCCCTTTGAAGACGCCAGGGGAAGATTCTCAGTCAAATTCTACTTAATCGCCATTCTCTTTATCATTTTCGACATAGAGGTTGTGTTTTTATATCCGTGGGCGGTCATATACAGAAAGCTGGGTGTTTTTGGCTTAATTGAGATGGGGGTCTTCATTTTGATTCTTCTGGCAGGTTATTTCTATATCATCAAGAAGGGCGCCCTTAAATGGGAGGAGAGTGAGGAGATAACCTGATTCAGTTTAGGGAAAAAGATGGGCTTGGAGGAATATATACCGCGAGGCATACTACTGACCGCCGTTGACAAGATGGTCAACTGGGCCAGGAGTTCATCTGTCTGGCCCCTGGCTTTCGGAACAGCTTGCTGTTCGCTAGAGGCGCTTGCCACATTCGCTTCCCGCTTCGACATGGCGCGATTCGGGATGGAAGTCTATCGGGCATCTCCCCGGCAGGCCGACCTGATGATCGTTGCCGGACGCGTTTCCAACAAGATGGCTCCGGTTGTCAGGACACTCTATGAGCAGATGACCGAGCCCAAATGGGTGATAGCCATGGGCGCGTGCGCGTCCACCGGTGGCGTGTTCAACAACTACGCCATCATCCAGGGCGTGGACAAGATCGTGCCGGTGGACATATACGTTCCTGGTTGTCCGCCCAGGCCGGAGCAGCTAATCGAAGGAGTGATGAAGCTGCACAAGAAGATTCAGCGGGAGTCGGTGAGAGGGCTTAAGGTACATTCGGTGCACGGATCAACGGACGAAACGGATCGAAGGATATGATTGAGTAGAAACAGGGCCAAAAGCTCACCTATCAGAAGGAAAAAGTGGGTTTAGAGGAATACATACCGCGAGGTATACTTCTGACCACGGTCGAGAAGGCGGTCAACTGGTCGAGGAAGTCGTCGCTGTGGCCGGTCACTTTCGGGCTGGCCTGCTGCGCCATAGAGATGATGTGCACGGCCGCATCCCGCTTTGATCTGGCGCGCTTCGGCATGGAGATCTTCAGGGCTTCGCCCAGGCAGGCGGATTTGATGATCGTGTCCGGACGAGTTTCGAACAAGATGGCACCGGTGGTCAGGCTGCTTTACGATCAGATGGCGGAGCCCAAGTGGGTGATCGCCATGGGTGCCTGTGCATCCACCGGAGGCGTGTTCAACAATTACGCCATCATCCAGGGAGTGGATAAGCTTGTGCCGGTGGATATCTATGTTCCCGGATGTCCACCCAGGCCCGAGCAGTTGATCGAGGGTATTATGAAATTACACTCCAAGATCATGAAGGAGTCGCTGAAGCGATCAATGGATGAAACGGACTAAGCGGATGCGTCAGCGGATAAAGCGGATTTAACGGATGGACTGTTAAGGTGGCCAGTTTAATATTGACAAGATTAAAAGAGAAGTTTCTGGAGTCAATTCTCCAGAGCATTGACTTCAGAGGAGAATTGACGGTCGTGGTAAGGAAACAAGATATTGTGTCCGTTTGTACATTTTTGCGGGACGATACCGAACTCTCCTTTGATTTTCTTTCTGACCTTACCGCGGTCGATCATCTGAGTAGAAAGCCCAGATTCGACGTAATATACCATCTTTACTCATTGGATAAGAATCATCGATTGAGATTGAAAGTAGAAGTTGAGGAAGGCGCAAGCGTTCCCTCGGTCACCTCTATCTGGTGCGCGGCCAACTGGTTAGAGAGAGAAGTATTTGACATGTTCGGAATAAGATTCGACAATCATCCGGACTTGAGAAGAATACTCATGCCTGAAGACTGGATCAGTCATCCGCTCAGAAAGGACTTCCCCTTGACACGAGAAGAGGTGCAGTTCACACATAACAAGAATCGTCCTCCAAAAGTCGAAAGCTGAGGTAGAACTTGGGTCCGCAGACTTTAACCAAAATCCAAAAGGTGGGCAAGAACACCATGGTTCTGAACATGGGGCCCCAGCATCCGGCCACGCACGGAGTGCTACGGGTCATTCTGGAACTGGATGGAGAGACCATTGTCAAGGCCACTCCCGACATAGGATTCCTCCATACGGGCATTGAGAAGACCATGGAGGATAAGACCTACGCTCAAGTGATTCCTCTTACCGACAGGATGGATTATGTGGCCAATCTATCCAATAACTTGGCTTACCTTCTCTCAGTGGAAAAGCTTTTGGATATACAGGCTCCTCCCAAAGCTAAGGTTGTCAGGGTGCTCTTGACGGAGCTGACCCGTATCGCCAGCCATCTGGTGTGGGTGGGCAGCCATGCCATGGATATAGGCGTCCAGAGCATGATGATCTATGGTTTCCGGGAGAGGGAGAAGCTGCTGGACATATTCGAGCTGTGCTCCGGGCAAAGGATGATGACCTCTTATTTCAGAATCGGCGGCTTGGCGCAGGATATACCCGACGGGTTCGAAGAAAAGGTGAGGGAGGTTTTGGAAACCTTCCCCGGTCGAATAGACGATTACGAAAATCTTCTCACCAGGAATCGCATCTGGCTCAATCGAACAGTAGGAGTGGGCAAGATCTCGGCTGAAGATGCCATAGATTGCGGCGTATCAGGTCCCATCCTGAGGGCGTGCGGAGTGAAGTGGGACATCCGAAAATCCAATCCCTACTCCGGATACGATCAGTTCGAGTTTGACATCCCCACCGGAAAAAACGGCGACGTTTATGACCGTTACTTAGTCCGCATTGCGGAGATGAGACAGAGCTTGAGGATCGTCCGGCAGGCTCTGGAGAGCATCCCGGAAGGAGGCTTCGTGGCCCGGGTCCCCGGAGTTGTCCTCCCTCCCAAGGAGGAGGTTCTCCGCAACATCGAGGCTTTGATATTCCAATTCAAATTGGTGGTGGATGGTTTCTCGGCTCCGGTGGGTGAGGTCTATCACTCCATAGAGAGCCCCAAGGGAGAAATAGGATACTACATCGTCTCCGACGGATCCAACAAACCGTATCGAGTGAGAGTCCGGCCCCCTTGCTTTGTCAATTTAAGTGCTCTTCCCAAGATGATCGAAGGAAGGCTGCTGGCCGACGTGGTGGCCGTGATCGGAAGCATCGATATAGTGCTGGGAGAAATCGACAGGTAGGAAGGTTTCAGGTTTAAGGTTGAAGGTTGACCTATATGTTGAATGAGACGGCTCAAAAGAAGATCGCGGAGTTGAAGGGCAAGTATCCTCAGAGGCGGAGCGCCATTCTTCCGGCCATGCACGTGGTGCTGGAGGAGGTGGGCTTCTACAATCGGGACATCGTCAAGCAGGTGGCAGGCCTTCTTGATCTCAGCGAGATGGAACTCAGCGAGACCCTTTCCTTCTATACCTACTTCCCCAAGGAAGGGGTGGGGAAATATCACATTCAGGTGTGCACCAACGTCTCCTGCATGCTTTCAGGGGCTGAGCAGTTGGTGAGTTACTTAGAGGAGAAGCTGAAGATAAAGGTCGGCCAAACCACCGCGGACGGCCTTTTCACGTTAACCGCGGTTGAATGCTTGGGTTCGTGCGGCACGGCTCCGGTGATGCAGATAAATCAGGCATACTACGAGAACTTGACCAGGGCCAAGGTGGATGAAATAATCGAGGAGTTGAGAAAGCAGGGAGGTACGTGAGACAGATCTCGGCTTAGTTGTGCCGGAGTGTCCCGCTTTAGCGGGACCAACAAAGCCAGTCCACCTAAAGGCGGACACTCCAGCTTTGTTTCTCTATGTCTTTGTGAGGTCAGTTAGGAAGTAATGGAAAAGATCCTGTTCAAACATATAGACGTTCCTGATCAACATAAGATCGAGACCTACATCAAAAATGGCGGCTATCAAGCTCTGCCTAAAGCTTTGAAGGAACACACCCCGGATCAGATAATTGAGATGGTCAAGACATCCGGTTTGAGAGGAAGGGGAGGGGCCGGTTTCCCCGCCGGGATGAAATGGGGCTTCGTGCCCAAAGACTCGCCCCATCCCAATTTCCTGCTCTGCAATGCTGATGAGGGGGAGCCGGGGACATTCAAAGACAGGGCTTTGATCGAGAACGATCCCCACCAGTTGATAGAGGGAATCATCATTGCCTCATACGCCATAGGAGCGCACCAGGCCTTCATCTACATTCGCGGAGAATTCTATTTTGAGGCCAAGAGACTGCAGGAGGCGATAGACGAATCCTATCGGAAAGGATATCTGGGAAAGAATGTCCTGGGATCTGGATTCGACCTGGATCTCGATATACATAGAGGAGGAGGAGCCTACGTCTGCGGAGAGGAGACATCTTTGATGGAGTCCATAGAAGGGAAAAGGGGAAACCCCAGACTCAAGCCTCCTTTCCCGGCCTCGGTAGGACTTTATAAAAACCCGACGGTGATAAACAACGTGGAAACCCTGTCAAATGTTCCTCACATCGTGTTGAACGGAGGAGAGTGGTATGCAAAGATCGGCACGCCCAAAAGCACAGGCACCAAGATATTCTCCTTATCCGGTCACGTGAAGAAGCCGGGAAATTATGAGCTGCCCATGGGCGTCACCTTGCGAGAGCTGGTCTACGAGCACGGCGGGGGAATAAAGAATGATCGCAAGCTCAAAGCGGTGATCCCTGGGGGGGTCTCCACCCCGGTTCTGACGGCCGACCTTATTGACGTGAAGATGGATTTCGATTCCCTTTACGAGGCTGGATCGCTGTTGGGTTCTGGAGCTACCATCGTGATGGACGAGACCACCTGTATGGTGAAGGTGGCCTACCGCATCTCCAAGTTCTTCGAGCACGAGTCGTGTGGAAAATGTGTTCCCTGTCGAGAGGGAACCAGATGGATCAGACAGATCATGGAGAGGATTGAAAACGGAAAGGGTAGAGAGGAAGACATAGAACCTCTGCGGGACATCTGCGCCAATATAGCCGGAAATACCGTCTGCCCTCTGGGCGATGCGGCAGTTATTCCGATCCAGAGCACCATTGAGAAATTCCGGGATGAATACGAGTATCACATAAAGCATAAGAAATGTATGGTCGATTTGGGCCAGAGATTTCTCTAGGTCCGTCAACAGATTGAACGGATTAAACGGATAGCATGGTAACTTTGACCATAGATGGAAAGCAGGTGACGGTGGAGGAGGGGACTACGATTCTCACGGCGGCGGAAAAGCTAGGCATTGAGATACCCACCTTCTGTTATCACGACAAACTGGAGCCGGTGGGTGCCTGTCGTATGTGCTTGGTAGAAGTGGAGAAGATGTGGAAGTTACAGGTGGCCTGCGCAACGCCGGTGACGGAAGGGATGGTGGTGAAAACCGACACGCCCAAGGTGAAAGCTGCCCGAAAAGGCGTCCTGGAATTTCTGCTTATCAATCACCCGTTGGACTGTCCGGTGTGTGACAAGGGCGGAGAATGTGAGCTTCAGAACCTAGTCTTCAAATACGGGTCGGACAAAAGCAGGTATGTGGAGGAAAAAAGAAGGTTTGTGGTCGACCCGAAGTCCAAATATGATGATCTTGACATCGGACCCCAAATAGTAAGAAATATGAATCGGTGCATACTGTGCAGAAAATGTGTTCGATTCATTAACGAGATCGGGCGAGAGACCGATTTAGGCACCTTCGGAAGAGCAGCCAAATCAGAAATCAACGTCCTGCCCGACATTCCGGTAGACAATCCGTATTCGGGAAACACGGTGGAGATATGTCCGGTGGGCGCTTTGACATCCAAGTCCTTTAGACACAAAACAAGAGTCTGGGAGTTGAAAGCCACGCCATCGGTTTGTCCGCTCTGCGCGGACGGATGCAATATCAACCTGTGGACCAAGGATGACCAGATCTATCGCATCACCTCAAGAAGAAACGATTTCGTGGATGAGGGTTTCTTGTGCGATAAGGGCAGGTTCGGATTCGAGTACGTGCATTCTCCCAACAGGTTGGAACATCCTCTGATAAGAGAGAACGGAAAGCTCTCGCCAACGGATTGGGACGAGGCAATCGAATTGGTGGCATCCAAATTGAAAACTATAAGGGAGCAATCCGGCGCGGATGCTCTGGCTGGGATAGGATCGCACAAACTCACCAATGAAGAGAGCTACCTTTTTCAGAAGTTCTTTAGAGTGGTGGTGGGAACTAATAACATTGATCATAGAATCCATTCAGAGCATGCCCTGCCAAATCCGGTTCTCAATAGCGGCAACCAGGTTCACGGCATGGTCAACTCAATCGCAGACATCGAAAAGGCTGGGATGATTCTCGTCCTGGGCTGTGACCTGGAGAAAGAGCATCCTATAGCGAACTTGCGAGTGATTAAGTCCGCCCGGAAAGGCAGCCTGTTGTTTGCGGCAAACCCGGAAAGCACTCGGCTAGGGCGATTCGCAAAGGACGAGCTGGTTTACAGTAAAGGCGCCGAGTCCGCCCTTCTGAATGGTTTGATGGAAGAGCTGGGAGAGAAAGGCCAGCAGCTCGACAAGTCCAACATGTCACAAAGGACAGGCCTCACTTTGGAAAGAATGGGCGATCTGGCCCAAGCTTTGGCAAAGGCCGAGAGCATAATCGTTCTCTGTGGCAAGGAAATCATCAGGCATCCTGACAGCGCGGAACTTATCGGAAAGCTGCATAGGCTGATGCATCTGACCGGACAGGAGGACACGGATGGCAGCGGCATCAATCTCCTTTGGGAGGGCTGCAATTCCCAAGGTGCCTCGGATTGCGGTGTGCTGCCGGATAGGCTTCCAGGGTACGTGGATGTGGCAGACGACAGTTGGAGAGCCAAGGTTGCACAAGTCTGGCAAACGGCGATTCCAAGCAAGCCGGGACTGAATTTCAATTCGATGCTGCAAGGAGCCAACCAAGGCAAGATCAGAGCCATGTGCGTAGCAGGTGCGGACCCGGTGAGCGACAACCCCGACAAAGCTTACGCGGAGAATGCACTGGCGAAGCTTGATTTTATGGTGGTGCAGGATATCTGCTTGAGCGAGACGGCCAGGCTGGCTGACGTGGTTCTCCCCGGAGCTTCTTTTGCTGAAAAAGAGGGCACCTTCACCAACGTGGAGAGAAGGATTCAGAAGCTGGCTAAGGCCTTCGGTCCGATAGGAAACTCGAAACCTGACTGGTACATCATCTGCATGTTGGCCCAAGTGCTGGGGCACGATTTCGATTACAATTCGCCTGCTCAAGTTTTCGAAGAACTGGCTAAGGTTTCACCCGTTCATGCAAACCTGAGGTGGCAGGATTTAGGCGAGACGGGAAAACGCTGGGAAATAACTTAAGAGTATATGCTTGCGTTTATCATCATAACCTTGGTTAAGATAGCAGTGGTTCTGGTCGTTTTTCTGCTTCTGGTGGCTTACCTCACCTGGCTGGAAAGGAAGCTTCTGGGACACTTTCACGTCAGACTTGGTCCCATGCGCGTAGGTCCTCACGGTCTGCTACAGCCCATCGCTGACGGCCTGAAACTCCTGTTCAAAGAAGACCTCATTCCGGCGAACGTAAACAAGTTTATGTATAATTTGGCTCCGGTCCTGACCTTTGTCCCTGCCTTGATAATCGTGGCGGTTATCCCGTTCGGTAAAGAGTTTACGATCTTTGGGCGGCAGATAGATCTGGTGATTTCCAACTTCAACATGGGAGTACTCTACGTGCTTGGCGTCAGCTCCCTCGGTATATATGGGATGGTTTTAGCCGGGTGGTCTTCCAATAACAAATACTCTCTTTTGGGCGGACTGAGATCGTCCGCTCAAATGATCAGCTATGAGATTTCCTTAGGTCTTTCCATAATCGGGGTTTTAATGCTCGCCGGGTCCTTAAGCTTGGTTGACGTGGTCAGTGCTCAAGATAATTTTTCTAACTGGTTCATCTTCCGTCAACCGCTTGCGTTCATCCTCTATTTAGTGTGCGCGGTGGCGGAGCTTAATCGTACTCCCTTTGATCTCACGGAGGCAGAAAGTGAACTGGTGGCGGGATACATGACCGAGTATTCGTCCATGAAGTTCGGCATGTTCTACGTGGCGGAATACGGGAACATGATCAATCTGGCTGCGCTGTCGACGACCCTATTTCTGGGAGGCTGGCATGGTCCGTTCTTACCGCCGGTTGTGTGGTTCCTGGTAAAGATGGTCGCGTTCCTGTTCCTCTACATCTGGATAAGAGCCACCTTGCCCAGATTCAGATATGATCAGCTGATGAACTTCGGATGGAAGGTTCTGCTGCCTCTGGCGCTGCTCAATATTTTCATCACGGCAGTGATAATGGTCTTGTAGAAAGGGTCGCAGGTTCGACTATGTTTAAGGTTTTGAAAACGATATTCTGGGCGATACCAAGGGGGTTGTCGGTGACTCTCAAGTACCTGCTTTCCAAGCCCACTACGGTGAGATACCCGGAGCAAAAACTGACACTTTCCCCGCGATATCGGGGACTTCATTACCTGGAGAGACACGAGGACGGATCTGAGAAGTGCGTTTGCTGCGGCCTGTGTGCCGCGGCTTGCCCCTCCGGCTGCATCTATATGGAGCCAGCGGAAAACGAGTTCGGCGAAAGATATGCCAAAGTCTACGAGATAAACGAGCTCAGATGCATCTTCTGCGGATACTGCCAGGAGGCCTGTCCCAAGGAGGCGATATTCTTGGGAAAGGAGTACGAGTTCTCCAATGACAGACGGGATAAGCTAATATACAGCAAAGACGATCTGTTGGTTGCTTATCCCAAGAAAGCCTCGACGAACCGAACGGTCAACGGATGAAACGGATTGAACGGATGAGAAGATGGAGATTCTGATCTTTTCTACACTGGCAATTGTTGCGGTGGTTTGTTCTGTTCTGGTTATCAGCCAGAGAAGCCCGATCGCAAGTGCCCTGTTCTTGATAGCCACCATGGTGAGCTTGGCCATATTGTTCTTGATGCTCAACGCCCCGTTTTTGGCAGTTATCCAGGTCATCGTGTATGCAGGAGCCATTATGGTTCTGTTCATATTCGTCATCATGCTTTTGAATCTGAGACGGGACGAATTCGGACCGGAAAAGAGAAAGGCCCAAAGGTTCTTTGCCATCCTGTTTGTGTTTCTGCTCTTGATCGGGATAGCCACGGTCATCGAACTGGGAGTGCCTGGTCTCAATCCGGTCCAGGAAACTTCTGAGGCAGAAGTACCCGCCAGCGTCGAGGCCTTAGCGCAGTTGTTGTTCACCAAATATCTCTTCCCATTTGAGCTGGCTTCGATCCTGCTTGTGGTCGCAATTGTGGGCGCCATCATAATGGCAAAGAGGAGATTGTAACCGATCGACCATCCACAAAGAAGGTAATTGAAGGAAAGACCAATGGTTTCTACTTCCTCCTATCTGATATTGAGCGCAGCGATCTTCACCGTCGGAGTATTGGGTGTTTTGGCGAGGCGCAACATCTTGATCATGTTTATGTCCATCGAGCTGATGCTGAACGCGGTCAACCTGGCCCTTGTAGCCCTGTCCAGACATTTAGGTTCCCTGGACGGGCAGGTGATTGTGTTTCTGGTCATGACCGTGGCAGCGGCAGAGGCCGCGGTGGGATTGGCCATCATCATCTGTCTTTTCAGGAACAAAAAGAGCGTGAACGTGGACGATTATAACCTGATGAAATGGTGAATGCTTTCGGCCATTAAAGGCAAAATGCCACAGACAAACTGCGAAGCGTTATGAATTACGTTTACTTAGTCCCATTATTTCCATTCATCGGTTTTGTGACAAACGGGCTTATGCGACTGTCTCAGAAGTCACCTTTCGAGGAAAAGAGTTGGGTGAAGGGTCTGGTAAGCTGGATAGGCTGCGGCTCAGTGGGCCTGTCATTTCTGACATCAGTTATCATATTCTTCCAACTTTTAGCTCTGCCGGCAGGGGAGAGGGTGGTGCAAAAAATCGCCTTCCCCTGGATTCTGTCCGGAGACTTTCATATAGACGTGGGCTTTCTGCTGGATCCTCTCTCCGCTGTCATGATCCTGGTGGTTTCCGGTGTGGGATTCATCATACACCTCTACTCCACCGGCTATATGGCAGAGGATAAAGGATATGCCCGATACTTCTCGTACCTGAATCTTTTCACCTTCTTCATGTTGATGCTGGTCTTGTCCAACAATTTTCTGTTGCTGTATTTAGGATGGGAAGGCGTAGGCCTTTGTTCCTACCTCCTGATTGGTTTCTGGTATGAGAAAAAGAGCGCCGCAGATGCGGGAAAGAAAGCTTTTATCGTGAACCGAATCGGGGACTTCGGTTTTGCCCTGGGGGTGATACTGATTTTCTGGACCTTCGGCAGTCTCAACTTCGCAGACGTGTTCGACAACGCTCCACATGTTCTGGCCGCGGGAGGGGGGCTGGTCACCGCCATGACCCTGCTTCTGTTTATGGGAGCCATCGGCAAGTCGGCTCAGATACCTCTTTACGTGTGGCTCCCGGATGCCATGGAGGGCCCCACTCCTGTGTCTGCTTTGATTCATGCAGCCACCATGGTTACCGCGGGAGTATACATGGTGGCAAGATGTCACGCTCTCTTCATTCTGGCTCCCTTCACCATGGGGGTGGTGGCTGTGATCGGCGCTGCGACCGCCATGTACGCCGCGTCCATCGGCTTGGTGCAGAATGATATCAAGAGGGTGCTGGCGTACTCCACCATCAGCCAGTTAGGCTATATGTTCTTGGCCTGCGGAGTGGGAGCCTTCGCGGTGGGGATATTTCATCTTATGACCCACGCGTTTTTTAAAGCTTTACTCTTCCTTTCCGCCGGGTCAGTCATGCATGCCCTGTCCGGCGAACTGAATATGCAGAAGATGGGCGGCTTGAAGAAATACCTGCCGGTGACCTTCTGGTGTTTTCTTGTCGGAACTTTAGCCATCTCCGGCATTCCTCTTTTCTCCGGGTTCTTCAGCAAGGATGAAATCCTGTGGAGGGCATTCTCAAGCGAACAGGGCCACGCGGTCCTCTGGTTGGTGGGAGTGTTTACCGCAGGCCTGACCGCCTTCTACATGTTCAGATTGTTCTTCATGACCTTCATGGGAAAATCCAGAATGGACCCACAGGTTGAAGCTCACGTGCATGAATCCCCGAAATCCATGACCATTCCTCTGACTGTCCTGGCGGTGCTTTCCGTCATCGGCGGCTACGTCGGTATTCCTGCGTCGCTGGGAGGGTCCAACCGGTTTGAGGGATTCTTGGCATCTGTGTTTGAGCCCGGTCATGCCGCCGCTCACGAAGTATCCCACCAGGTGCCGTCTGCAAAGTACATCCTGATGGTAATCTCCATAGCCGTGGTGCTGGTTTCCATTCTCGTGGCGTCGAGGTTCTACCTCAAGGACCTGGGGATTCCCAGGAGGCTGGCGGAAAGATACAGCTTCCCCTATCGGGTTCTGTTCAACAAATACTACGTGGACGAGCTTTATGCTGAAGTTGCGGTGAATCCGCTGCTCAACCTGGCCTTGTTCCTGTGGAAGCAATTCGACGTCCTGGTGATAGATGGCGCGGCCAATGGCATAGCTTACCTGGTCAAGGGAGTTGGCTCGGTGATAAGAAGGGCCCAGACTGGTTACTTGCGCAACTATGCTCTATCGTTGATATTCGGAGCTATGCTTATCCTGATTTACTTCGTCTTCAGGTGAGACTATGGATAGCTGGATTTTGACCATACTTACGTTCTTCCCCATGCTGGGAGTGTTGGTACTGCTTTTCGTGGAAAAGGGCAGGCATAACGCCATCCGAACAATTGCCTTCATCGCGTCTTTGTTGAATGCTTTACTCTCGCTGTACGTGTATTTCGGCTTCGCCACCGATTCGTCAGCAATGCAGTTTTCCGTCAACAAGATTTGGATTGAGACTCTGGGAATCAGCTACCATCTGGGCATCGACGGAATAAGCCTGTTTTTGGTTCTGCTGACCACGTTTCTTACGCCCCTGGCGATTCTCTCCTCCTGGTCCGCTGTCACCGACAAGGTCAAAGGCTACTTCATCTCCATGCTGTTTTTGGAAACCGGGATGATCGGGGTCTTCGTCGCTTTGGATTTGTTTTTGTTCTATGTGTTCTGGGAACTCATGCTGGTTCCCATGTATTTTCTCATAGGTATCTGGGGCGGACCGAGAAGAATATACGCCACCATAAAGTTCGTGCTCTTTACTATGACCGGCTCCCTTCTGATGCTGGTGGCGATATTGGTTCTGTATTTCATGAATCACAGCTATACCGGAGCATATACCTTCGACCTTTTCGAGATAACCAAGCTCCCTATTCCGTTGGGTGCGCAGTTCTGGCTGTTCTTTGCCTTTGCTTTGGCTTTCGCCATTAAGGTTCCCATGTTTCCGTTCCACACCTGGCTCCCGGACGCGCACGTGGAGGCTCCCACTGCCGGATCGGTCATTCTGGCCGGCGTGCTTCTTAAAATGGGAACGTACGGTTTCTTAAGATTCTGCTTACCCTTGTTCCCGAACGCATTCAAGGATTATGTTCCCTTGTTCTCAGTGTTGGCGATAATTGGCGTATTGTATGGTGCTTTAGTTTGCATAAGGCAAGAGGACGTGAAGAGTTTGGTGGCCTTCTCGTCAGTCAGCCACCTGGGCTTTGTGATGCTCGGTCTTTTTGCTCTTAACATTCAGGGGATTGAGGGCGGCATTCTTCAGATGATCAATCACGGCATCTCCACCGGAGCGCTGTTTTTGATAGTGGGGATGATATATGAGAGAAGACATACCCGTCTGATCGTCGATTTCGGAGGCGTATCCAAGAGAATGCCCGTTCTTGCAGCTTTCTTTATGATCGTTGCCCTTTCGTCCATCGGGCTTCCCGGAACCAACGGGTTTGTGGGAGAATTCACCATTCTTCTGGGCACGTTCAAGTCGAACGTGGCCTACGCTGTATTGGCGGCAGTGGGCATCATCTTGGCTGCGGTCTACATGCTGTGGATGTATCAGCGGGTGATGTTCGGAAAAGTCACAGACCCCGAAAATCAGAAGCTGAAAGATATCAACTGGCGGGAGAAGATGGTGTTGATACCTTTGATCCTTGCTATATTCTGGATCGGTGTATATCCCAAGCCTGTCTTTACCAGAATGGGGCCTTCGGTGACGGCTCTGATAGAGAATGCCAAGACCAAGTATGAGGAAAACCGGCTCTTGCAAGCGGGCTCTCAGACAGATAAGCAAAGCACGGAATTCGAGGACCTGAAGGCTGAGACCGCGAATCCTGGTTTGGAAGGCCCGGAAGGATCAGGAGAAATGTAGATGGATTGGACCTTTCCAGCGATCAATCTCAAACTTATTCTGCCGGAGATCATCCTCTGCGTCTTCGCCATCCTGATCATGCTTCTGGATCCTTTCCTCTCCAAAGGACGGAAGATGATTTCGGGCCACATCGCCTGGGTAGCCATAGTGCTGGCATTTTGGGCCAACCTCAGTCTCTGGGACCTTCAGGAGGCGACCCTCAGTGAGATGTTCCTGGTAGACAACTACGCAACCTTCTTCAAGTTCATCTTCCTGGCCGGATCATTTCTGATAATCTTCGTCTCCATGAATTATCTGAAGAGGGAAGAGATTCTGCACGGGGAGTACTTCAGTTTGATTCTGTTTTCTACTTTAGGAATGACGCTTTTGGCATCTGGCTTTGACCTGGTGATTATCTTCCTGGGTCTGGAGATCATGTCGGTTTCGCTCTATGTCTTGGCGGGATTTAAAAGAGAAGATTTGAACTCCAACGAGGCGGCGTTGAAATACTTCTTAATGGGGGCTTTTGCAACAGGATTCTTACTGTACGGCATCGTGATGATTTATGGAAGCACGGGAAGCACCAACTTAGAGCAGATAATCAAGAGCATCGCTTTTGGCGGAGGCAGTCCCAATCTGTTGATCTGGGCTGGAGCGGGATTGCTTTTGGTGGGCTTCGGATTTAAGATAGCCTCAGTTCCTTTTCACATGTGGGTGCCGGACGTGTACCAGGGGGCTCCGACTCCGGTAACTGCTTTCATCTCTGCCGGGCCGAAGGCGGCAGGATTTGCAGCGCTGTTAAGGGTATTCCTGTTCTCTTTCGTAACCATAAAGCTCGACTGGACCGTCATTGTGTGGATCATGGCAGCTTTGACAATGACGGTTGGAAACGTTATTGCCATAGCTCAATCCGACATCAAGCGCATGCTGGCATATTCGTCCATCGCGCACGCCGGCTACGTGCTGATAGCGTTGGTAGCTGGGGGAGAAAGTGGAATCTCCAGCGCACTCTTTTATCTTTTAGCGTACACCTTCATGAACATTGGGGCTTTCACCGTGGTGATTGCACTGGGAAGGAAAGGTGAGGAGAACACTGGTCTGGACGACTATTCGGGGCTTGGCACCAGATCTCCGCTTTTAGCCGTCGTCATGTCGGTCTTCATGTTTTCGTTGGCGGGATTTCCTCCCACCGCCGGATTCATGGGGAAATTCTACGTGTTCAGTGCGGCGGTGAAGTCGGGATTCGTAGGACTGGCCATAATTGGAGTTCTGAACAGCCTGGTCTCGGTTTACTACTACTTGAGAGTTGTGGTGGTCATGTTCATGCAGCCTCCGCCAGCCGAGACGCAGCGGGTTCCGGTGGCGTTTGGCGCGGGACTGGTCCTTTTAGTTTCTGTCTGGGGAGTTCTTCATTTCGGCATATTCCCCGATAGGCTGCTCAACCTGGCTCAAGCGTCTGTTTCCTCCATATTCTAGCGCAAGAACGAGAAGCCCCCTATTGCCGCATCTCTCCAGTTCCCGCGTCAAGCTAGGGGAACTC
The DNA here is from genome assembly GCA_964348415.1 of uncultured Ignavibacteria bacterium. Taxonomy (GTDB): domain Bacteria; phylum Zixibacteria; class MSB-5A5; order MSB-5A5; family SM1-73; genus SM23-73-3. The sequence continues at coordinate 42,308 of CAYGCR010000002.1, forward strand.
AAAAACAATTCAGTCCTTAGAGCGACTCCTCTTTTATCCAGAGGGAAGCCCGGGGAAATTCGGAAACGCTAGCTCATCCTGCCCGAGCCTAAGGATAGCTCCTGCGGATGTTCTTGTGAGCACGACGCGCGGGAGATCCCTCGGGAAGAATCGCGAGGGCAAAAAAGAAGGTCGGGTGTTACCGTCAGACACCCGACCGATGAAAGGAGTGAAAAATGAAGGCCTCACTCTTTCTTGGGTGTATACGCTGAAACCCGCGTAAGGTTTCAAAAATCTTTAGTTGTCAGCAAAAATTCACCATAAACACGAATACTGTGTGAACCGCCCCATCGCCATGACTCTTTCCATCTATCCGTTTATCAGACGCTGACTGCGGGATTCGTCGCTAACACGCATAAAGGTCGTGACTCGTATGCCAGGCCAGCAGGTATTCCCGAAGCCTCCAAACCGCCGGCGTCAGCATTTCCGGTGTTGAAGCGCCGTGGATCCTTCGCTTCCCCCGCAATGACGATTTTAGGCTTCCGATAACACGAACAGGGGATCACCAATGGGGGATGAGTTAGTACAAGCGCCAGCCTGGGTGAGAAGTGCCGGACGTACTTCTCGCTACGTGTAACCGAGAAAACAAAGATCGGGTGCTCTGCTAAGAACACCCGATTTAGGCAAAGAAAGGAGTGAAAAAATGAGCGCGCCGCTATCTTCTCTTGTTTATACGCCCAGACCCTAGGGTGGGTTCCAAAAATCTTCCGTATAATCAGAGCAACGGAGATCGCCGAACCTTCCGGAAGATCAGCGCTGGAAATTCCCGGGCCCGGAGCACTGCGGACTCTTCGCTTCGCCGGGAGTGATATGAAGAAGCGTGGTTGCCCAATTATTGGGCCCTCTTTTTTGTCGATGAATCGAGCAACAACGTCGACAAGCTCTTTGTGGATGCCATCCCAGAAAGGTATCTGGAATCTACAACAGGAAGGCCGTAGGATGCGGGTGAGGGGTCCAACCCTTGTACAATGAGACTTAATCTACGAGTCAAAGGGATTGAGCGTGATAACGGATTAAACGGATAGAACGGACGAACGAAAACTAGGTTTGCATCCGCTTAATCTGTTCCATCCGTTGACCACTCTGACGCTTTCTCTTCTTGAACTCTCTGGCCTGGTGCATGAAAGCCTCTAGGCGGGTTATTTCGTTGACGTCCTCCAGACCCTCGTAGGCCAAGTTAAGCCAGGGTACGTTGTCGAAATCCTCCCGGATTTTCTTTGAGATAGCGGTGACTACAGTTCCGGGCATGCAGGCAAAGGGCATGGTGTTGACGATTCCAGAAAGTCCGTGGTCGATGTAATCGATGGCTTTCCCAACCGAGAGTATGGCTTCGCCGCCGAAGGATTCGTGCAGATAAGGGCTGGCCAGTTCCAAAATGTGCTCAATACCGGGTTCGTGGCCCTCCAGAATTGATCCTTCCAGCCTTTTCTCCAGCCGGTATTCTTTTCCTCTCTGGATCCGGTCGGTTAACCAGCCTTTTGCGTAGTCTTTGTAGCTTCTCTTAAGGAGGCTTAGCCTTTTGTACATGTAGGTGGTATAGTTGATCCATTCGGCCATCCCCGCCACCCATGCTTCTCCTCCCAGAGCCTCAATTTTTCTAACGAGGCTATTGTTGGAAAACCTGTTGGACCTTATGTAGATCTCTCCCACCACTCCGATGATCGGCTTCCTCTTTTCTCTATCCATTTCAATTTTGCGAAACATGTGCTTCGCCCAGGTCAGAGTCTCCTCGATGTCACCTTTGGATCTGATGGTTCTGGCCAACTGTTCCAAGCACCGGCGGTGGACCCGGTCGGTCTCACCTTTTTTCTTTTCATAGGGTCTGTTCTGATGCAGAAGCTTTGCCAGAAGATCTGTTGTCACCATCCCCTTCCACGCTAATTTGCGAAAATCACCGTCGAGGTTCGAAACAGTGGAATAAGAATCCTTGGAGTCCGGGGAGACAATCGGAACGTTAGGATAACCCATCTCATCCAGTATCACGCGGTGCAGGTTATGATACTGGCCGAATCGACAAGGACCGTTGGCCTTGGGCATGAAGAAGGCGACCTTATCTGCGTCTACTTCTGGTTTCCTCAGAAACTTGAGAAGATCGCCCGTGGTCAGAATGCAGGGGTAGCATTCTTTTCCGGTGGTGAACTTCCTTCCCAGAATAAGTGTTTCCTCATCCGATTCGTCCATTACGTGAGCTTCCTGCCCACACGCTTCCAGAGCGGCTTCGAACGATAAGGCATGATCACACATATAGGGGATATACAAAGTCCTGTGATTTTCAGACACAGCGATTTTGTATTTTTGTGCAGGTGGCTTCTTGTCGTATGGAGGCCGGTATTTCTTCAGGCTGTCCAAGAAAGCTTCGCAGCGGGTGATAACACCGGCGTCTGCAGAATGCTCATCCAGCTCGATCTGAAGATAAGGTTTGCCACACACATTCTTCCTGAAGAAATGAGTGATGAAAGAATCGGGACCACACCCGAAATTGGTTACATACAACCCGAAAAGGTTTTTGTGCATTTTGAGGACTTCGGATGCCGCCAGAATCTTCTGCCCGTATTTCCAGTACATGTTAGGCAGATGGTCCCTTTTGATTTGAGGATCATGGATCAGGAAATCCATTGGAATCGCCGGGGCGCCTAAGTCCGCAAGCTTTTTGGGTAGATTCAAGCTGAGTTCAAGATCGCAGGTGTTGTAGGGTCTTCCCACAATCACCAAAGCCTTCTGATTCTCCTGCAGGTCTCGTAAGACCTCTTTCCCTTTTAAGGCTAGCCTTCGGTAAAACTCCTCCTGACAGGCTTCGGCCTTGAGCATGGCTTGAGCTATCTGTCTTTTTGTCCTCTTCAGCTCGCTTCCCAGCCTGGCGAGCGTCTTCAGAAGAATGCCCCTGTCCAGTTGGAAATATACCGGAAAGGAAATCAAGCGAGTCGAGTAATCTTCAAGATTTATGGCAGCTTTCATGACGTACGGCAGGGACTGCACATAAGGACAAGCATAATTCTCCTGATTGTGGTCATCCTCCTTTTGCATGTTAATCAAGCTGGGGATGAAAATATAGTCCACTTTTTTGTTCAGGAGATTCAAAACGTGCCCGTGTGCTACCTTAACCGGAAAACAGCTTTCGGAAAGAACCTGTTCCGCACCCTGGCGGATGATCTTTTTGTTGGTCGGGTCGGAGAGCACCACCTCAAAGCCCAGCTCCTCGAAGAAGGTGGCCCAGTACGGGAAGAATTCGTACAAGAAAAGCGATCGGGGGATTCCGATCTTTTTCCTTGTTGTGGTCTTCAAACCAACTTGAGAGGATACAAATTCCTTGTGAAGGTTGAAGAGTATTCTCTCTCTTTCTCTAAACAGATCAGGAATGCTCGGTCTTTTGGATTTTCTTTTGGTGTCGTATTTTTCGCAACGGCTTCCATAGAATAGAGGCCGTTCACCCTCGACCTTGACCTCTTTTATCTCGCAGCGGTTGGGGCAGTCAGTGCATTCGAAAGTGGAAATGGAGTATTGCTTTTCAGACAGATCGAATCCCTTAAAGCTACTTTTGCCGCCCTTATACTCTTCCATGGCCAAGATGGCAGCACCTATGGCACCGGTTACATCATGATGAGGAGGAACGGTAACCTTTTTGCCGATAACCTCCTCGAAGGCAGCCACCACCGCTTTGTTCCAAGCTACCCCACCCTGGAAGAAGATGTGGTTACCCACCCTTTTGTCACCGACGACCTTATTCAGGTAATTGTAGACTATCGAGCAGGCCAGACCCGCCACCAGGTCCTCTTTAGGAATGCCACTCTGCTGATGCGCCACAAGATCAGATTCCATGAAAACCGTACAACGCTCGCCACAGTTGACCGGGCACCTGGATTTAAGCGCTAGATCCCCGAATTCCTCCTCAATATTGATGGACAGCTTTTCCGCCTGCTCTTGCAGGAACGATCCCGTTCCGGCCGCGCATACCTTGTTCATTTCGAAATCTACAACTGCTCCATCCTGCAGGCTGACATACTTTGAATCCTGCCCTCCAATCTCAAATATGGTGTCCACCTGCGGATCGATGCTGACCGCAGCCACCGCCTGTGCGGTGATCTCGTTGTGAACCACGTCCGCGCCCACGAAATCTCCGGTCAAGTATCTCCCTGACCCTGTGGTCCCGACGCCCAGGATGTTTACCCTGTGCTTGATCTGGTCGCCCACAATCTTCAGGCCGCGCTTCACCGCCTCGATGGGGCGTCCTTCCGTCATCAGATAGATTCTGGCGATTACGTTCTTGTCCCCGTCGATGGCCACGACATTGGTTGACAGCGACCCCACGTCGACTCCCAGGAAGGCATCGATTCTCTCTCCTCCTGGTACTTTGTGACCTCTGGTAATCTCATAATACTTGTTTTCAGGAGAAGCAAAGACTAAAGGCTCTTTTCCTTTGTGTTGGCTTTTGCGGGAAGCCAAGTATTCGTTCAACTTGCTCAAACCTCGGAATGGGATATCCTGTCTCCCCGTACCCAGGACGGATAGTACCGCCCCGATGGCTCCCATCTCCTTGTAGAATTCCGGAATTACCAGCTCACCCTCGTTAAGTCCAAATACGTTCTCGAAAGCCCTTCTCATTCCCAGATTGGCGGCAACGCCGCCCTGAAAGGAGACGTCCTTATTGATCTTCTTCCCCTTGGCAATGGAGCCTTTGAAGTTCCTGGCCATGGCGAAGCAAAGTCCGGCCACGATATCATAGTCCGGAGTGGCGATCTGCTGGAGGTGGATCATATCTGATTTGGCAAAGACGCTGCACCTCCCCGCTATCCGCGGCGGATTCTTCGATCTCATTGCTAGCTCTCCAAACTCATCCTCGATGGATATCTTCAGCCGGTTGGCTTGTTGGTCCAGGAATGATCCGGTGCCAGCAGCGCAGAGGGTGTTCATGGAGAAATCTTCCAGCACCGGAGCGTTGGAAGCTTCGTCCCATCGCAGAAGAATCAGCTTGGAGTCCTCCCCTCCCATCTCTATTACGGTTCGGACATCCGGACACAAGAAGCTGGTGGCTTTGACCTGGGCGATCACTTCGTTAACGAAGCTTCCGCCCAAGATGGAATTTATCAGCTTTCCACCGGTCCCGGTGAGAGCTAAGGATTTGATTTCGAGCGGGTGGAACTGCTCAAAAAGACCTTCCAGGATCCCTTTTAAAGTGGAAAGCGGCTGACCATTTGATCTGCGGTAATAGGATAGCAGTATCTCTCGTTCGGCGGACAGCAGGACCACCTTTACGCTGACCGAGCCTACATCAATGCCCAAATATAGATTCTCTTTCATTCTTAAAGCTGGATTGAAGTTTTCAGTCCATTGAAAAATTGGATTCGGGCATTCCTATCCCTCGCCTAAAATCGGACTAAATTATACAATTGCAAGTCAAACTTGTAAAGACTTTTTTAATGCTTTTTTGGCTGCACCTAGTTTTCCAAATTTGCCCTTTCCAATTTCGAAAAATGGCTTAAATTGAAGCAAACTGTCGGGACAACTGGCTTGTGACTTGGCCGCATTCTTTGGACCGAAGGATCTTCTTAAATCTAAAGGTTCAGTACATGCCTCTAACAGCGCTTCTCTTGGTTTTAGTCTCAGCTTTTCTTCAAGCCGCTTTGAATGTGCTGATAAAGGGGAGCGGCAGGAAGGTCGCCTTTGTCGCCAGCGCAAATTTGATCAGCGTGGTGCTTTATCTTCCGTTGTTTCTCTGGGGACGAAACCTGTTAGGAGAAGAAGGCCTCCCCATCAGCTTGTGGTCATGGATTGGTGTCCTGGCATGCGGAGCGGTAGGTCTGGTCTACTACCTGTTCATAACCAAGGCTTATGACAACGGAGACCTGTCCGTGGTCTTTCCGGTAACCCGAAGCTTTGGACCTATATTCATCTTGATCTTTGCTTTGATACTTTTGAGCGAAAAGGTCTCTTATTTGGGACTGCTTGGCATCCTGGTTACAATCTTCGGCTCGTACGTGATACACCTCCCGTCTTTCAGGCTTTCTCATCTCTCACTGCCCTTCAGAGCCTTCAAAAGCAGGCCTTTTCTTTTCTCCGTGGGAGCGGGCGCATGCACCGCCACATATTCTCTGATCAACAAGAAGAACCTGGAGGCCGTTGAGCCATTCACCTTGTATTACTTGATAATTGCCTGCATGACTCTGGATCTGGTGGCCGTCCTCTTGCTGAAAAGGAAAAGCGGGCAGATCAAGGAGGAATTCAGGGAAAACCTGAAGGGTCTTCTGCTGATGGGGATTTTCGGCTTTATCAGTGCTGCTCTGTTTTTGTATGCTTTACAGATGAGCAAGGTTAGCTATCTGGGGTCCGCCAGAAACGTAAGCATTGTTTTCGGTGTGATCCTGGGGAATCTCTTTCTCCAGGAGGGATATGGAAAGATAAGACTCTTCGCCTCTCTTTTGATTCTCTTCGGGATATTTCTTATATCTGTCAGTTAGAGCGTCCGCCTCAAGTATACCCCAGGGACCTGAAATACAATTCCTCGATTTTGTCCAAAACCAAATTCAGATCATATTCCTCTTCCACCTTCTTCCGCGCATTTGCAGCTTTGCTTTGAGCAAGCTGGGGATTGATCAGATATTGTTTGATTGCATTCGCCAAGGGCGGAGCTTCTCGAGGCGGTACAAGGATGGCGCAATTGCCATTATCCAGGATTTCCGGATTCCCTCCTGAATCAGTAGCCACTATCGGGATCCGCATGGCCATGGCTTCGAGAAGGGAATTGCTGAAGTTCTCTTTGTATGAGGGCAGGACAAATACATCCAGAGCCTTCAATATTTGCGGAGTATCGGTGCGGAAGCCGGCAAGAATCACGTTTTCTTCCAGTTTGAATTCCCCTATTAACCGACGTATCTTATCACCAAATCCTGTCGTCTCTCCTTTGGTCTCCTCGCCCACCAGCAGGAATTTGCACTTCGGGAATTCCTTGACCACGTCAGAAGCAGCATACACCAGCTCTTCCTGGCCCTTTCCTTGATCCAGGCGACCAATTAAACCCACCAGCGATTCGTCGTCTCTTATCGAGAATTCCTCCCTTATCACATTCGTGTTGTATCTGTCAGGCGAAAATCTTGACAGATCCACACCATTAGGTATGACCACCATATCTTCCGAGGCGAGGGGAAGACATCTCAGAAAGGAATTCGTGGCTATGTGACTTAGAGCGATCATTTTCTCCAGTCTCTTATACAGTAACTTGTGTGCCCAGTCCTTCTTTCTGACCCGGCTGAACAGCATACGGGAGGTGGCGAAAAGCTTCACACTGGGTAGTCCCCAGAGAGCAGGGGAGAGCAGCCATAGATCGTGAGTAAAATGCGAATGCACGATCTGGACTTTATTATCTTTGACCAATCTTCGGACTTTTGACACGCTCAGAGGAGAGTAACGGCTGAGGATGCTCAGAGAGAAGTGAGGCAATCCACTCTCACGGAGGTTCCTGTGAAGCTCACTTCCCGTCTTGCAGAGGCAGAAGGATCGGTGTCCCCGCTCCATGAAATATCTGGTCATCTTCAATGATGACATCTCCAGTCCGCCCCAGCTCTCGGAAAGACAGACCTGGAGGATATTGAGGGAGGATTTTGGTGGCACTTCCTTCGTCCGTTATTGTTGCAATTGAGCAGTGCCGACGAACTCAGGACTATCTGCCAGTTGCCAGGTAGTTGAATCCCATGCTCCGCATCCTGAGTGGATCGCAGATATTCCGGGTATCGACAAGATTAGGCGAGCGCATTGAACTCTTCATCTTTTCCCAATCCAGCTCCTTGAACTGTTTCCACTCAGTCAGCACTATAAGGCAATCGCAACCCCTTGCCACATCGTAAGGATCTGCTCCGTAGTAGATGGTTGGAAACAGTTTTTTTGCTTCATTCATTGCGGCGGGATCGAATACCCTGACGCAAGCGTTTTCTTCCAGAACCTTCCGAATAACCACCACAGAGGGGGACTCTCTGATATCGTCTGTATTGGCCTTGAAGGACAGTCCCAGAATTCCGAGGGTCTTCTCCTCCAGCGCGCCCACTAATCTCTTCACTTTTGACACAACTGCCTCTTTTTGCCTTCGATTTGCCTCCATCACGCATTTGCCCAGTTTGAAATCATATCCCGACCAGGCAGCAATTTTGGTTAACGCCCAAAGGTCCTTCGGCAGACAGGACCCGCCGAATCCGGGTCCGGGAGACAGAAATTCGGGACCGATCCTTTTGTCTAGAGCCATGGCCTGGGTTACCTCTTTTATGTCCACACCCAATCTTTCGCAGATGTTGGCTATTTCGTTAACAAATGAGACCTTGGTAGCCAAGAAGCTGTTGGATGCGTATTTGATCATCTCAGCAGTCTCATTGGTACAGATTACGAAAGGGGTCCGATTCTGATAGAACGGAGAGTAGATGCGCTTTAACGTGTCCAGAGCGCGCTGAGAAAGTGTCCCCAAGATAACTCTTTGAGGATGCATGAAGTCCTTGACTGAGCAGCCTTCTCTCAGAAATTCTGGGTTGGAGACGACATCGAATTCGACTGATCGTTTCTGATTTTCCCTCACCATCATTCTCACCCGCTTGGCCGTGCCCACCGGAACGGTGCTCTTGATCACGATGACCTTGTAGTCATCCATGAAATGTGCTATGTCTTTCGCCACGACTTCCAAATTGGAGAGATCTACTTCACCATCATCCAGCGGGGGTGTGCCCACGGCGATAAAGATCACCTGGGAACGTTCCACTCCCTGCTTCAAATCATGTGTGAAGTGAAGACGACCCATTTCTGTGTTCTTTCTGACCAGATCTTCCAGGCCTGCCTCGTAAACCGGCACGGCTCCTCTCTTCAAATCCTCAATCTTACTGCGATTGTTGTCTACACATATCACTTTCATTCCAAAATCTGACAGGCAGGCACCTGTCACCAGACCAACGTATCCCGTTCCCACCACGCAAATGCTCATAGGTTCAACCTCGTTGTCTCAAAGGCTGGGTGGTATGCCCCTTGTGCTCTCTGAACCAATTCACAAAGAGCCTGACTCCCTCTTCGATGCCAGTTTCAGTCTTATAGCCCAGCATCCTTTCGGCCTTGCTGACGTCGGCATAGGTTACATCCACGTCCCCCGGCTGGGGAGGCAAGTTTTTTATCTTTGCTTTCTTATTCAGGTTTTCCTCCAGCAGTCTGACTAAAGAGTTCAGCTCCACCGGTTCCGAATGGCCCAAATTGAATATCTCGAATCCGCATTTTTTATCTAAAGCGGACATTACACCCTGGATAATATCCGTGATGTAGGTGTAGTCTCTCCGGCTGGTCCCATCTCCGAACAGGGGGATTTCTTTTCCCTGTTCGATGAGGTCGGTGAAACGGTGGATGGCCATCTCCGGTCTTTGCCTGGGACCGTAAGCGGTAAAAAATCGGAGGCAGTTCACGTTCAGGCCATACAGGTAGTGGTAGGTAGCGCACAGAAGCTCACCCGCCTTCTTGGTGGCCGCGTACGGAGAAACCGGCAGGTCCACCCGGTCCTCCTCGCTGAACGGCACCTTCTTGCTGTTTCCGTATACCGACGAGGAAGAGGCGAAGATGAAGTTCTCCGCTCCGTATTTTCTGCTCATCTCCAAGAGATTAGCCGTTCCCTGCACATTCACCTCAGTATACAAAAGAGGGCGCTTGAGTGAATAGCGCACTCCCACACAGGCGGCTAAGTGCACCACCTTCTCGATTCGGTCTTGTTCAAAGATGGTTTCGAGCAGGCCCAAGTCACGAATGTCGCCCTGGAATAGTGCGAAGTCTCGGCTCTTTGAGCTTTCCTTGATGTTCATCCTCTTGATCTGCGGATCGTAGTAGTCGTTGAAGTTGTCCAGACATATCACCCTTTGGCCTGAGGACAATAACTTCTCTACCACGTGTGAACCAATGAATCCGGCCCCGCCGGTTACCAGTATAGACATGATTCCTTAGGTTCGTTACGATGTCGGTCTCGACGGAATAGAGCGCGACTCTGTTCCGCACAACCCACAGTATGAGATTGGCTATTTAAAGTACAATCACCCTCTTTGTCAAGGACTTTCGTTCTCGGCACAAGTTTTTCTGTGTTGACACAAGATGGTCCTGAACTAAGCAATAGCTCATATGAGCCTAAGCTGCGAGTCGGAGACCAATGTTTCAATGACTCGACACCGGAATATCGGATTTCAACCTGCACAATTTCCTTTTCACCTCGTACAAATATTGTGCGGAAGTGGAGAACAGGGAGAAGCTCGGCTGATGATCCGTATTTGCCAAGTATTTAATATACAGCCGGTTGTGGCGAACACTTAACCTTGTAGATCAAGCGGTGAGACTCGGCATGAGGGTTGCATACAAGAAGCCGGTGGTGCAGGAAAGTCAGGATAAGGAGAAGATAAAATGAAAAAGAGCTTTTTAATATTGATCCTGGGAATCGGTTTGGTCTTGGTCTTCGCTGGTTGTGAGGATGAAGTGTACATAGTTCGACCGGACTATACGCCGCCTTCGGTGCCCAAGGGACTTTACAGCGTGACGGCGGATGAGGCGGTTCATCTCTACTGGTGTGAGAACGATGAGAGCGATTTCAAAGAGTACCGTATATATAGAAGGGTGGACGGAGACGAGTATTACTATCGAATTGCCACTACCACGGTAGCTAAATACGTAGATCGGGCGGTGAAAAACGGGGTGACCTATGTTTATGCCGTGACCGCGAGGGACAGGTACGGCAACGAGAGTGATTTTTCAGAAACAGCTTTTGACACGCCGAGGCCGGAGGGCTTTAACTGGGTAATGTACGATCGTTTCTACAAACCCTCGCTTTCAGGTTTCGACTTCTCTGAGGAGGAGGTTCTCGACTGGCGGGACTCCGATGCGGATATCTACCTTGAATACGACGATTATCTGGAAGCTTTCTTCCTGTGTGTGGCGAACGATCAGACGGATATTCAGGATTTCGGTTACACCGATCACTTGGACGATGTAGACTACTCGCCTTTAGACGGGTGGTCTAAAGTGGGGTGGGTGGAGGCGATAGATGGGCACTGCTACATAATCTGGACCTGGAATGATCATTACGCCAAATTTAGGGTTGAGGAAATCTTTGGTGATGTCAAGATATATTTTGACTGGGCGTACCAGATCGATCCGGCTAATCGGGAGCTAGCTCCCAGACCACCTCACGGAGAAGATTACTTGAGGGTGGCTGCAAGAGAGCTGGCAGGGGCACAAAAATGAGGACGAAACCAAGAAGGCAGATGTATAGGATATCAACTCAAAACAGGAGCGATCAAGATGTTGAAAATTAGCAAGTTAGGTGTGGTCTTGTTAGTGGCCGGTCTCAGTGTTACGACGGCCTTGTTCTGGGGACAGTCAAGCTTTGCCAGTGTGGGCGAAGGCATGGTCCGCGATTATGATGATTCCTATGGAGTAAGCCACCGTGTGATGTCCCGTCCGTACCTGGACATTGAAGTGTGGGTGGACAAAGGTGATGGAGCTACCTACTACCCCGGCGATGATATTAAGGTGTACTTCCGGGCATCGCGGGACTGCTACGTGGTGGTTTACGATATCGACACCAGGGGATACGTCCACCTTCTCTACCCAGTTGATCGACGAGATGACCCTTACGTAGAGGGTGGGAGAGTTTATAGAATACCGGACAGGTTCGATGACTACGAACTGACCGTCAACGGCCCGGATGGAGTGGAATACATCCAGGCGGTGGCAAGTTTCGAACCCTTAGATCTTCCGAACTTCCCCGGTGAATATTCATATGAGGGTGAGATATATGCATACCAGCTGGAAGGAGAAGACCCTTTTGAATTCATGGCGGAAGTCAACGCCGAGATCGCCCCGTACGATTATGCATCGGATGTCTGCATTTTCAGCGTGGAGTATGCGCACCCCAGGTGGTATTACTGGCCGCGGGTAGTCTACGTGGATCGTCCGGTGGACCTACTCTGGGGAGGCGTCTACTTTGATTATCCCTGGGGCGTGGAAGTATGGATTGATGGAGTATTCTACGGTATCACGCCCATCACCATTCCGGCGCTGGTTGTGGGAAGACATTACGTGAGCTTCTGGTATCACGGATGCTGGATATGGAGAGATTGGTTCCACGTAAGAAGCCACTACGTCGTAACCATTTGGCCTGACTGCCACGACCGCTACCGGTACGTGCATGAAAGATATGTGGAGAAAAGCTATCGGGCAGAAAAAGCCAAAAGAAGAAGAGGAGTTGGGAAAACCGGTGGGTTGGTAAAACCTGTGAGAATGGTGGAGAAGGGCGGACTGGCTAAAGCCGAGGTCGACCGCATCAAGAACGACAGGGAAATCAGAAGGGAAGGAGCGGCAAAGAGAAGTAGACTGAAAGATCGCCTCACTCCCTCGCGCATTTCCGAGAAGCAACAACCAAGGAAAATAGAAAAGGTAGTCAGGAGTCAAAGTCGAAGGTCGTCGCCTTCGGAAAGGCCCGCGACTTTTGACAAAGGAAAAGCTAAGGCAAGGAAGATCACGTCCAAGGGCCGGAGTCCCGAAAGGATAAGATCCGATCGCAAGCTTACCCGTCCGAAGCAGCCTTCCAAAGTGACGCCCCGGATCCGAGAAGACGACAGGTCAAAAGCGAAGGCCAGTACGATGAAAATAGGAAAGCCAAGAAGAGCAGTGGCAAAACCATCAGGTGTAAGGACAACCCAGGCGAAGAGACCAACCCACAGCAAACCGGACAAGAGAAGAAGATAAAGTCCTTTCGCCTGACGGCGGCATCGGGCTTGGATTCTACGAGGGAAGAACGTGAAGGCCCATGAGACAAATCTGTTGACAGACAGGCAAGGGATGTTATATTAGAAATAGTTATTCTAAGATCGATTCTTATGACTTAAGGCTTTCGATGGAAGGCGATATGCAAGACATTTACTTCTGACAAGAGGTGAGGGAGATGAAGAAAAGACTTATCATTCTTGTATGCATTTTGACCCTGTTGGCTTTTGTTTCTTCGGCCTCCGCCATAAATCGGGCGCCCAAGAAGAGTGCCGAAAGCAAGGATGAGCCGACTGAGCTCAAAGAGAAAACCAAGGATAGGGCGAAGACAAAGCCTAAATCGAGAGCTTCCTCCTTGTCTGAGAAGGTCGTCCGCAGCGGTCCAAGCAAGCAGCGGATAGTACCCAAAGAATCTAAGGATCCGAGACGAGGCTCTGAGAGCAAAGGGAGCAAGGAGAAGTATGACTACTTCATGGATAAAAACAACAATGGCATCGACGACCGGTTGGAAAAGGACGTAAAGAAAAAAAGGGTCCCAAAGCAAGAGATGACCGAGAAGAAAGCCTCTGTTCCGTCGGAAAAAACGCCGGCCAAGATCAAACCCGTGGAGAGGACACCGCAGAAGGTGAAGGATACGGAGGTAAAGCAGAAGAAGGCACAGCCAAAGCGAAGAGAGATTGAGAGGAAGGGCCAAAGTAAGAGAAGATAGCTCACGATTTCTCACGCGTTTTTAAAGACTCCGTTCGGTTTTCACCGGAAGCCAGCGCCCAGTTCGGTCTGGGTGCTGGCTTTTTAATCTACGTGGCCGCTTCATCGGTTGGCAATGCGTTCCAATCGATCCCTTGGCTTACAACTACCACTTGCCAGCCTTTGACAATCTCAAAATGGAAATGGGAAGGCTAAAGCGCTTTTCCGTCTCTGGCGGTCAGAGACCTGCAAGCACCTGCCTTGGACACTCCGTCTGAATCCGAGGTCCTCCCATCGTGTTGTTCGGGCCGGGGCCTCGAAGAAATTGAAAAACGCACAGGAAATCCAGACCGGAACAAGGACGGGGCACTCTGCTTAGAGGAAAAAATGGAACGGATCTTTTGTCGCTAAGGTTAAGAAGTATGGGTTTGCTCCCGATTACTACTTTATGGATGAGAGTGTATAGATGCAGCGAGAGGTTTGCGACCAACTGATTTGATCCTCGGGTCCGTTTTATGACCACCAAGTTTCAGGCCAAAGAGGCGGGGCTTACCGGCAATCTGCAGACGGTTCCCGTTTCCGATCTGCTGCAGCTGATCAGCGCGGCTGCGAAAACGGGCATGCTTTCCATTTCGCAGGAAAGCAAGAAAAGACAGATATACTTCGTGAAGGGAAATATCACCTGTGCCACTGCCTCGGGAACCGAAGATGAGCTTTTGGGGAACCTATTGTTGGCTCAGAAGAGGATTCCGAAAGCCGAGTTAGAACGGGCTCTAAGCCTTCAGAAGCTCACTCACAAAAGATTGGGCAGCCTGCTCCAAGAGATGGGCTTGATAAACAGAGAAGAATTGACAAAGTTTTTACGCTTCCAAGTGGAGGAGATAGTCTACAATCTGTTTGGCTGGAGTTCCGGCGCGTTTACCTTTTACGAAGGTGAGTCGCCGCCTGCAGAACTGGTCACCACCCAGCTCAACACTATGAACGTCATCATGGAGGGCACCAGAAGAATCGATGAGTGGATCCAAATCCAGCAGGCTCTTCCCTCGGACGATGTGAAGGTTCAAACCATCAAGAATCCTAAGATAAAGTCAAATACCTTGACCATGAGCGTAGCGGAACTGCAGGTGCTGCCCCTGATAGACGGAGAGAAGAACGTTTCCGAGCTTATACAGACCAGCCCTGTGAGCGAATTCCACACGCGCAAAGCACTGTATAACTTGATCAGTTCAGGGTTGGTTGAGGCCGGCGAGAAAAAGAAGACGACCAAACACAAGATCAGTGATGATAAGCTTCTTTTGTACGTGATAATCAAACTATACTCTCAGTCATATCAAACGCTGGAAAGAATGGCCTCCCGAAAATTAGGGCAGGGAGCGAAGAGGATTTTAAAGAGATGTTTTGACGCTCAAAAATCCCTGCACCCTTTCCTAACTAAACTGGAAAGCTCTAAAGACTTCTTGGATTTCAGTCACCTGGAAAGCTCGGCGGGTAAGGTGACACAACCTATCCGATTTCACAAGCTGATGAACGCACTGAACGGTCTGCTTCTGGAATTTCTGAGGGCAGTATCCACAAGTTTGGGGAGAAACATAAGCAGACAGATCATATCCCAGATCAAGAAGGAAGCGGCCCAGGTCGTGGCCGAGCAAAGAGGAATCTCAAAAGAGTATGAGTTGGAGGAGGAGATTCTGAAGACTCTGAAAGAGAGTCAGCTGACTGCTTAGCAAAACTACACAAGTTCTCGAGGGTAAAGATGGTTAAAAGACTCAGCTTTGTCGTTATCTTGGGACTCATATTTTTTGCCGCAGGAGTCTGTTGCGCTCAGGAAGAGACTGAGGCTTTGCGGGCAACAGTTAGTGGTTCAGGCTCTTCATCGCCTGTTCCGGCGCTTCTGGACGTCTTACTTCTGGCGGGGGCGTTCGCCTGTTTTGTGATTTCCGTGAGGGTTAAGTCATTCTTGAGGGATGGGGAGCTGGCTTCGGGATGGACTCTTTTTTCGCTTTCTTTTGTGCTTCTCTTCGTGTCTCAGGTTCTGAGTTTATCCTTAAGTGCTGGGTTTCTGCAGGTCTCTCCCAGCATAATCTCATCCCTGCGTGTTTTGTTCATCCTTCTTCTGGCTTCCGGTATCCATTTCATGAAGAAGGTTCTGAGTTGATAGGACACGGTTAAGCTCGTCGGCTTTATGAACTTTCGTATACCCTCCAAATCCAGAAGGTGAGAGCACTTAGCCCCATTTTTTAATCCACTAAAGTTAAGTAAACGAATATGCTTGTCGATAAGTTTAGTAGTCGGATCTAGAGGGCTTTTCACGCTTCTTTCAGACGCCCCATTCTGGCAGATTCCTCTGCCGGGGATGGATTGTTGTTGTGTGACTGCCGGCCGGGGCGGTGTAATTGAAGCCGAGAGGAATTATGCAACCCGGTTCGCAAGTGGACGAGAGAATCTCTAAGTGTGAAGAGATTCTGTCTCGTAATCCTAAGTCTGTGATTTTCGCGGCTCTGTCGGATGCCTACCGCAAGAAGGGAGATTTGGCCAGGGCGTTCCATATTTGCGGCCAAGGATTGAAATCTCATCCCGACTATGGCCCGGGGCATCTGGTGATGGCGAAAATCAACATGGAAAGAGGGATGTACTCGGAGGCAGAAAGGGAACTGGCCCTGGCGGTCCGGGCAGATGGGAAGACGAGAGCCACGGAGCTTCTTTTAGCTCAGATTTTAACAAAGAGGGGTCAAATAAAAGGGGCCAAGAAGATCTTGGAAAAGCTCAGAACCAGTGATCCAGCAAATGAGCTGATCGGTGAGCTGCTGGAGAGCATAAGGCAAAAAGAGAAATCAGACAAGCCCAGCCGTGCCATGGCAGCGGTGGATGAACGATGGCATATCGAGAAGGTCGCGGACCTTGAAGATGGCGTACACTGTTTGAAATCCTTGCCCGGGGTAATAGGAGCTCTGGTGATAGGAGAGGACGGATCAGTAATGGAGAGCAAGGTCAAACCTGAACTAGATCCAGAGGTGCTGGCCGCAATCGCCAACAGCATCACCGGATGTGTCAAGAACGGGATATCCGACGTGGGGTTTGGGGAATATGCCGACATCTTGGTGGAAACTGGAAATCTCCAGCTGTGGATTACAGGTTTGAAGGAGACGTCTCTACTGTTATGTTGTGACCCCGAAACCAATATGGGGGCCTTGAGAATAAAAGTGACTGAACTTGTGGGACATATCTGGGGAAATGATGCATAAAAAAGGGGAGTAAAGTGGCTAAGGATTACAGTAAGGAGCTGAGGGGAATCCTTCTGGTCTCACTTTTCATCGTGGTGGTACCGTTGGTATTCTTTCCTAAGGATTTCGGGTTAAAATTAGGATCTTCACTCGTTCTGCCCTTCGCCCTGGAGCTGGGGTGGTATCTGCTGGTTCTATTCATTATGTTTTCGGAAACAACAGCTGCGAGGGTATTGCTGTTTGCTTTGTTGACACTGGCTTACCGTATCGGCCTGGGGATTGGATTTGGCATCCTTCTTCTGGTTATGTTCTCCCTGCCTTTATCCTCCGCCTTAGGCTTAGGTATCTACCGGTATGCGCCAGCTTTTTTGCTTCAGGCCTTGATGTCGCCATTCGCGCTCAAGTCGCTTTTTCAAGTTCTCACCCAAAGAGTAAAGAGAACACAGGAAATTCAAGTACCGGAAACGTCGGATGCAAAGTTTGCCCAGAAGACCGCCCGGCCGGCTCTGTCCGATGCTCCGCCTGAATTGGATAAAGAGTCGGATGGGGCGAAAACAGTTTCTTCCGAAAAGGAGAGCAGGGTGATAGGAGAAAACAAATTGGAACACATCTTACACTATCTAAGAGAATATGCCGGAGTCAAAGCCGCCGTTCTGCTCGATCATGAGGGTCTGGTGATAGCTGAGGATTCTCGCGATTTTGATCCGGAAACTGTCGCCTGTTTCGGTCGATGCTTGAAGGAAATGAACGACCAAATGCTTCACAGGATAGGGCAAAAGACTGCGGAACGGATTGGAATTCATACAACAGATATGTGGATATGCTTAAACCAGGTAGGAAACTTGACGTTGCTGGTACTGTCGGATCGCCGCACGGACGAACTTCTTTCAGTTCGAATATCGCAGTCCACCGGAATGATAAGAAAACTTCTCAGCGAGAGATACCAGCCAGGAGTGTTAAAAGCCGTGGAGGTATGACATGTACAAGATATTGGAGGAATTGAACAAGACTACCGGGATCAACGGAAGCATGGTAGTGGGTCAGGACGGAATCGTGATTGCCGCGGATTTGAATTCCCAACTTCAGGACGAGGCGGTTGGTGCCTTGGCCGCTTCCATCGTTGGCACGGTTAAGAAATCAATGGAACGCCTTTCTAATGAAGACCTGAAGCAGATAACCGTGGAGGCCGATAAGGGTAAGTTTTTCTTTGCTGATGTGGGCATAGGCATCTTGGCGGTCACCACGGATCCCCAGGTGAACGTAGGATTGGTTCGTCTCGAGATCAAGAACGCGGCAGAAAAGATAAAACAGATACCCAAGTCCGTCTGAAGCTCACCCAAGCCGCCAAAGGGAGATAGAAGATGGCATCCATAAACTATGCGTCCAAGGAGATCTCCTGCAAGATAGTCTTCTACGGTCCCGGCCTCTCCGGAAAGACAACCAATCTCCAATATGTTCACAAAAAGATTCCGCCTCAGACCAGGGGCGAACTGATCTCTCTGGCCACCGATCAGGATAGGACACTCTATTTTGATTTTCTTCCGGTGGACATCGGGAAGGTACACGGGTTTTCCACCAAGTTTCAACTTTACACCGTGCCCGGTCAGGTGTACTACAACGCTACCCGGAAACTGGTGCTAAGGGGAGTGGACGGTCTGGTATTTGTGGCGGACTCTCAGAAAAGCAAAATGGATGAGAACATAGAGAGCTTTCAGAACCTGGTGGAGAATCTATCAGAGTACGGATATAAAATAGACAGAATTCCTGTAGTATTTCAGTATAACAAAAGGGACCTTCCCAACATCAGTCCTGTGGTGGAATTGGAGAAGACGTTGAACCCCAAAGGCTTGCCCCATTTCGAAGCCATCGCTACCAGGGGAATAGGCGTGTTCGATAGTCTGAAATGCATTAGTAAATTGGTCCTGGATCAAGCCAAGCGCAAGCAACTTTTCCCTGAAAGGGAGATGGCTGGGCAAGAAGCCGAAAAAGTGTCGGCCGATGGTGAGCTCTCGCAGACGCCGGAAAAAGAGCCGATTGCAGCAAAGGTGACCTCCACACCTACGGCAACTGAAGTTTCAGGCCAACGGCCAGTTGCCACCTTAGCTAAGAAGGAAGTGGAGCCCTCCCCGAAGCAGATAATTCCAGAGCCACTAAAAGCTCAGCAGGAAAGAGTCCCGGAGGTCGGGCCGGACGCGGGCGAGTTCGCCGAAGAGGACGAGAAGATGGAAAGGACCTTGGCCAAAGACAGCTCCACCATAATAAGCTGGTCTGCCGGCAAGACGGCCAAGCCGGGAGGATTCTTTTTGTGGCGTTGGTTGAGCAAACTTTTCAAATAGACAGAGTGGAGGTGTGAAATTGAGACAGGAGGACCTTGTAATCTACGAGGAGCAAATCGAGAAGATAGAAAAAGCTCTGATGAAGTTGATCAAGGGCGCACAAGCCAAGTGTGTTCTCCTGGTGGATAAAGATGGGCATCTGATCACTCGACACGGTTTCACTCAGTCTTTGGATACCACTGCCTTGGCGGCGCTTCTGGCGGGAAGTTTCGCTTCCACCCGAGAGATCGCCCGTCTTGTTGGAGAGCCGGAATTTTCAGTTCTTTTCCACCAAGGCAAAAAGGATCATATCCACATAACCCTGGTGGGCGAAAGGACCATTCTGGCGGTCATCTTTGATGATCGGACAACCATCGGTATGGTTCGGCTGTATGCCAAGGAGGCCTCGGAGAATCTGAAGAGAATCCTGTACCTCACCCAGCATCAGAAGCCCCGAGGCGAACCGGAAAAAGAAGCAGATGCAGATTCAGAGTTCTCCACCTCTTTGGAAAGCAGGCTGGATGATATCTTCTCCGATAAGCCCGAGAAAGAGGATATCCCAACGGGATGAGCGTGCTCAAAGTCCGGGAGACATGTGGTCGGGCTGTGCTGAAAGTGGCCAATCTCTCCAAGAAATTCTGAGGGCTGGAACGTCATTGGATGTGAGACCCTAAGTGAGCCTTTGATTATCAGCTAAGTTATGTCACGTGAACTGGGACAAATGCTAGTTAAGGCGGGCAAGATATCCGAGGAACAGCTTGCCCAGGCCTTAGAGTCACAGAAACAGAGCAAAGAGAAATTAGGCGATGCTCTCATAAGAACGGGTGCGCTCTCCGGTGAGGAGGAGCTCTCAGAGTTTATCGGGAGACAGCTAAATATCGGCGCTTTGAGGCTTTCCGACATTGAGCTCAACCCTGAGGTGGTCAAGATGATTCCCCCGGACATCGCCCGAAAGTTTAATGTCATCGCCATCAGCAAGCTGGGCAAGACATTGATAGTGGCCATTTCCGACCCCAACAACATCTATGTTCTGGACGCCATAAAGTTCATCTCCGGGCACTCGGTCCAGCCGGTCATAAGTCCAGAGAAAGCCATTCAGAAGGCCATTGATGCCTACTATCAAGACACCGGAGGATTGGACCAGATTCTTAAGGGACTGAAAGAAGAGGATCTGCAGGTCATCGAGGAGAACGAAGACATTCCTACCGAACAGGATCTAAGGTCCCAGGTGCAGGACAAGCCTTTAGTCAAGTTGGTGGACTCTATCATCGCGGACGCTATTCGAAGAGGATGTTCGGACATCCATATCGAAAGTTATGAGAAGCGAATAAGAGTCAGATACAGATTGGATGGTCGTTTGCAGGAAATGTCTCCCTTGCCCTTTAAATATCGTGCGGCCCTGGTTTCCCGGGTAAAGATAATGGCTGACTTAGACATCTCCGAAAGAAGACTACCCCAGGACGGCAGGATTAAGGTGAAGTTCGGCGAGAGGGCGGTGGATCTAAGGGTATCCGTGTTGCCCACCATATTCGGTGAGAAGGTGGTAATGCGCATTCTGGATCCCAGAAGCGTTAACGTGAATCTGACCAGACTGGGATTCTCGGAAAACTCACTCAGGCAGTTCCAAAAAGCCATTCACTTTCCCTACGGCATGATACTTGTGACCGGACCCACCGGGAGTGGTAAAACTACCACTCTCTATTCAGCTTTGAAGCAGATTAACCACACGGACATCAATATAACGACCGCCGAGGACCCGGTGGAATTCAATTTTGACGGCATAAATCAGGTGGCGGTGAAAAGTGAGATAGGGTTAAGCTTTGCCGCGTCCTTACGATCGTTTTTGAGACAGGACCCGGACGTGATCATGGTGGGAGAGATCAGAGATGGCGAGACTGCAGAGATCGCGGTGAGAGCCGCACTAACCGGACATCTGGTGTTCTCCACGCTGCACACCAACGATGCTCCCAGTACCATCGATCGGCTGATCGATATGGGCATTCCCAATTATCTGGTGGCCTCCTGCGTCAGGTTGGTCATGGCTCAAAGAATGGTGCGCAAGATCTGTCCCAGCTGCAAGCGCGTGGCTCAAGTTCCCAAAGCCACTTTTGAGATGTTAGGATTCGGCGATGAGCAGATAAAAGATCTGAAGGTTTATGAAGGCAAGGGTTGCTCCGAATGCAATGATACCGGCTATTCCGGGAGAACCGGGATTTTTGAGGTGATGCCGATAAGTCCTGAGATCGAGAAGATGATCGTTTCCAACGCCTCCAGCGCAGAGATAAGAGAACAGGCCATATCCGAGGGCATGCTGACTTTGAGAATTGCCGCACTGGAAAAGCTGAAGCAGGGCACCACCACTGTGGGAGAGGTCTTAGCGGTGACTTCCTAGGCAGTCAGTAGGAATAGGCGAAGCCAAGGGGAACAGGAGGTCAGGTTTAAGAATCGGTATGCCGGGTCGATAATATATATGAAAGTGGCCCTCCTTTGGCTTTGAAAAGGAAAAGTGGGGATAAAAGATGGTTACTTTACGAGAACTTCTGGAACTGATGGCAAAAAAGAACGCTTCAGATCTTCATCTTACCGTGGGCTCGCCACCCCAGCTCAGAATAGACGGAAAGCTGGTCAAGACTGATTACGACATCTTGACGGCAGATGAAACCAAGAAGTTGGCCTACAGCGTGATGACTGAAAAGCAACGGCAGACATTCGAGGAAAAAAGCGAGCTGGATCTTTCCTTCGGAATTGAAAACTTGAGCAGATTCAGATGCAACATCTTCATGCAGAGGGGCAATGTGGCGGCAGCTTTAAGACAGATTCCTTTTCGCATTCCGAGTTTTGAGGAGTTGGGCATACCCAAGGTAGTCTCGGAGTTGGCCGACCTGCCCAGGGGTTTAGTCTTGGTGACCGGGCCGACTGGAAGCGGAAAATCTACCACCTTGGCCGCCTTGATCAACAAGATAAATCTGGAAAGGTATTGCCACATTCTCACGGTGGAGGATCCCATTGAATACCTTCATCGACACAATTGTTCCCTGATTAACCAGAGGGAGGTTTATGCCGACACCGCCTCTTTTGGCAAGGCTTTGAAATACGCCTTGAGAGAGGATCCCGACGTGGTGCTGGTGGGAGAGATGAGAGATTTGGAGACCATGGAGGCGACCCTGAACATCTCCGAAACCGGACATCTGGCATTCGCCACCCTGCACACCAACTCCTGCGCTGAATCGATAAACAGAATCATCGACGTTTTTCCCACCAATCAGCAGGAGCAGGTCCGGGTGACCGTCTCTTTTGTTTTGCAGGCGGTGATAAGCCAGCAGCTGATTCCCAGGATAGGAGGAGGAAGGGTGTTGGCTCTGGAGATTATGATCTGCACACCGGCCATCAGAGCTTTGATCAGGGATGACAAGATTCATCAGATCTACAGTCTTATGCAGGCAGGGCAGAAGTTTGGCATGAGGACCATGAATCAAGGTTTAGCTGAGCTCTACATCAAGCATAAGATAACCTTGGGGGACGCTCTGGGAAGAAGCTCAAACATCCAGGAGCTAAATGAGATTTTGGCCAGAAAATCTGATGCCAGCCGGCAGCGGTCGGCCATTGGCGCTTAGCTGGAAGAGGCGAGGCTATACTATACAGAGACATGACTTGCAGTGGAGGGTAGCTAAAGGAGCGCCGATGTATGGTTGAAGGCACCGGATCGGGCTCTGGTTAAGGTATTCAGGCTTTGGCGGTAACGTTTTCTGAGGGAAGGAGGACAAATTGCCAGTTTTCACCTATAAGGGAAGGACGTCGGCGGGAACTCAGGTTCAGGGTGAGCTGAGGGCAAAAAACCGAGCTGAATTGGAGAGGGTCTTGAGGAACAGGAAAATCCTGGTTTCTCACATCTCCACCAAGCCTTCCCAGGTAAGCATAAGAATTGGGTCCGGAATAAAGAAGGTGCACATCTCCAGGTTCACCCGGCAATTCGCCACCATGATCGGGGCCGGACTCCCCATGGTGCAGTGTCTGGAGATATTATCCCAGCAAATGGAATCAGCACAACTGAGGAAGATCATCAGCGATGTAAAGGAGAGCGTGCAGTCCGGAACCACTCTGGCCGAAGCTTTGTCCCGGCATAAGAAAGTCTTCGATGATCTTTATGTCAACATGGTGGACGCAGGTGAGATCGGAGGCGCTCTGGACGTCATTCTGGTACGCCTGGCCACATATCGGGAAAAGGCCGATGCCCTGGCCCGCAAGGTTAAAGGGGCGCTAATCTATCCGGCGGTGGTGATGACTGTGGCCATAGCGGTGACCTTTATCATGCTGACTTACATAGTTCCCATCTTCGCCAAAATGTTTCATGGTCTGGGTGCGGAGCTACCCGGTCCTACCAGATTCGTCCTCTCTTTGAGCGGCTTTCTCAGAGGTAACATACTGACCGGGTTGGTGTTGCTAATCCTGGTGATAGTCGGATACAGATTCTATTCCAAGACTGATCGGGGCAAATACAATATTGACGCCCTGAAGCTGAAAATCCCGCTTATCGGAGACCTGATCAGGAAAAGCTCCATCTCAAGGTTTTCGCGGACCCTGGGAACCCTGATCTCATCCGGTGTTCCCATCCTGGATGCTCTGGAGATAACCGCTCGCGCTTCTGGCAACCGGGTGATACATGATGCCATAAAGAGGTCGGTTCTGTCCATCGCAGAAGGAGAGACAATAACGCAACCTCTGAGACAGTGCGGGGTCTTCCCTCCCATGGTTACTCAGATGATTTCCGTCGGAGAAAAGACCGGCGGCCTGGATGACATGCTTTCCAAGATCGCTGACTTTTATGACGAAGAGGTGGATGCTGCGGTGGCGGCGTTAACCTCCATCATCGAGCCGGTGATAATTGTGTTCATGGGAATTGTGGTCGGAGGAATCCTGATAGCCATGTATCTCCCAATGTTCGAGATCATTGGCAAGATCCAGTAAATACAACCTGACTGCGCTGAGCAAGTCAAAAATACATCTAACCTAACCTTGCACCACTGCGGCTCTTAGCGGTGGTGTAAGTTTTTAAGCATTTTTAGGTTTCAAATCCTGAACAGTTTCTTATTACGTCCGGAAAGCGAATCCGAATGAACAGAAGAACGTGGTTTCATTTTTTGAGAAAGCTCAACGCCGGACTTGAGCAGACATTTTTCGGAAGGGACCGAAACGGCAAGCAAATACAGAGGTATGCGAGCAAGTCAGAGGTCTCCCTCTCCAGAATCCCCTGGTTTCTGATATCCCGCCTTTCCATATTTGTCCTCTTACTGATAATTGTGGTTCTGTTTTTCCAGATGCCGGATTCTCTGGTCCTTGCCTTCACCACCTACTCCTTCATAACCCTGGCTCTTCTTCTGCTCATTGCGTTTGATCTGAAGCAAACTTATCATCTGCTGTTCAGTGCCGTAGTTGTTTTGCAGCTGATTCTGGAGATCATAGTCGAAACCGGGTTGGTACATCACACCGGAGGCATGGGCAGTCCCTTTGCCGTCCTTTTTGTTTTGACTATACTATCCGCAAGTCTGGCTTACGGCTTAGTCGGAAGCGTGTGTATGGCCGGCTTGTCCAGCCTGGCATACGCCTCTGTCCTGTGGGTTGAGGAAGGTTTGGAACTATCTTTTAAAGGCCTCCTTTACGCTAGTGATGCTTCATTCTATGAAGCATTTCTCTACATCTGCACCTTCTTTTTGGTGGCTTTCATAAGTGGCTATCTGACGCAAAGATTGAAAGCAAAGGGCCAGGAGCTGTGGACTGCTTCCCTGGAATTGGACAAAATAAAGGCGGATACAGACGAGATACTAAGACACCTGAAAAGCGGCCTCATTACGATCGACGCCTGGGGCAGGATTGTTTATTTCAACCGGGCAGCAGAGGAGATATTGGGATATTCCGAAAGCGAGGTAAAAGGGAGAGACTGCCGGGAGGTATTCCGGCAAAGGATGCCTCAGCTGGCAGAAAAAATAATTCAGGTGATAAAGCTCAACGAGGAACATGCCAGGGGTCTGCTTTATATCGAGGACAAAAACGGGCGAAAGATTCCCATAGGCATAAGCACTTCCATTCTGGGGGACACGGAAACGGGCGTGAGAGGTGTGATCGCCATATTCCAGGATATAAGCGAGGCCATGAAGCTGGAGGAGAGAATCCGGGTGGCCGACAAGCTGGCTGCAGTTGGCGAACTCTCTGCCGGAATCGCCCACGAGATACGAAATCCTTTGGCCTCTATCTCAGGATCGGTGGAAGTTTTGAAGGAGGAGCTTGCCCTGTCCCGGGAGAATCGAAATCTTCTGGACCTGGTAATCAAAGAGACAGACAGGCTGAATCGGATTGTGACTGATTTTCTGACTTATGCCCGCATCGGCCCCTCGTTGTTAGGCAAAGTGGAGTTGCTGCATCTCCTGGATGACGTCATAGAGATTGCGAGGAAGCATCCTTGCTATAAGGAAAGTGTCTCCTTTCACAAGATCTTCTCAACGCAGGTGCGATACGTGGTGGGCGAAGAAAATCAGATAAAACAGATATTCTTGAACCTGCTGGTGAATGCGCTGGAGGCCATGGAGGGCAGGTGGGGTAAGATAGTGATAAGTGATAGAAGCTTGAGTCAACTGGATAAATTCTATTTTCGGGACGAGGAGCCGGAGGAATCCGAGTGGGTGCCCATTGCGATTGTAGATGAAGGAAAAGGAATGACAGAAGAGCAAAAACAGAAGATTTTCTCCCCGTTTTATTCTGGCAAAAAAAATGGCACCGGCCTGGGGCTGGCCATAGTACAGAGGCTGGTGAACAACTTAGGCGGAAAGATAGAATTCCGCAGCCAGGAGGGTAAAGGCTCGGCTTTTGTGGTATATCTGCAGAAGTACACGAAACAGAAGGTTAAGCTCTTTCAGACAGCACCCACCGGGAATCTGGCAAACCTCGACGTTTCCACTTCGGAATTTCACCTAACCTAAAGGCCAATCTATCTGGATTTCCGCGGGCGTGGGCCAAGTTAATTTGCGCCTTTCCCGCGAACTTTTCCCACATTTCGCTTGCAAGCAGCAGAAATCACGTTACATTAGAGTAAAGAATAAGTAAAACAAAGTGTGCCTTTTCAAACTCCTTTATGGCGATTTCTCGTGAACGAGCGGAGAAGGTGAAACATGTAATAGTTGCTGCGGGTGTGAGGTCATACCCGGCAAAGGTGGCCGGGACCTGACAGAACAGAAAGAAAAGTTTCGTAGGTCAGGTGCCCTGAGCACCTGACAAATAAAGGTGACAGGAGCACGGGGTCGCTGGACCACAAGCTGACTTTTGTCGTTAGGAGGCTGCAACATTGTCAACCAAAAAAAAGAAACTCAAAGCAAAGAGCATTGTAAGCCGACTGACAGGCATTTCTACTCCAGTCGGTGGGATTTCCTGGACACCACCAGTTGATGAACGGGACAAAGCAAAACGGTTGGTGACTTTTCTTGAAGATCGACGCGCTCTTTACCATCCTTATAATATGGAAGTAGCTGACTATGTTGTCGAGTCTATCCTTGAAATACGCGAGCGGCTCACATCAGATCTCGAACATGTGAACGAATCTTCTGTCTTAGGAGAGAGTCTTATCGCAATGCGTGCAGCTTGTCGGAAATTCCTGGACAAGGTACAAAGACCACCGAGAAAAAGATATTGGTTGGGACCCGACTTCATCTACGGCCTTGGTGAACTAAGAGCATTATTCGGCATTCATGTTGCAAGATAGGCATGTGCATACGATCTAGAACTTGAGAAAGATTTGGCCTCAATTCTTCCTGCAGAACCTGAGCTAGATAAGAGGAAGGGAAGGAGAACTAAAGCAAAGTGAATTCTCCCAACAACCCACTCGAAAGGGAAGCGGCAAAAAGGCGCCGCGCCCCTTAGCTTTGCGTTATGCGGACGAAGAGTTTCGTCGGTTAGATGCCCTGCGGTCCTGACAAATGAAAGTGTCAGGAGCACGGGGCTCCTGACCTACTAGGTGGCTCTCTTACCACAAGGAGCAAATTCACCATTTATGGTGAGTCTCGAACCACAACTTTAATGGTGAAAAGGATACCTCCCCCGTTATGGGAGGCAAACATATGAAACATGCACACAAACTCCCCTTGTGGGAGACGAATAATCCTTTTCCTTCGACCCTGTGTCTCAGGACGAAGTGCAGGACCGAAGGGCAGGGTGAACTCTCTTGAAGCACCGCACAACGGTTGAAAAAAATTCAAAACGAACACCAGTAAGGTCAGTAAGGTCAGAAATACCAGAGAAGTGCCAGGAGCCCGGAGCTCCTGAGCTACTACCTAATCTCCCGCCATTGTCCGCTCCCGGACGTGTTCCTTCCTCTCCCCTGGGGGAGAGAATTAACTTGAGGGGGACATACCAGTCATTGCGAGCGCAGCGAAGCAATCTCCCTGGCACATCAACCGACGCTTTGAGATTGCCTCGTCGTCCCCGACAAAGGCGGCGTACTCCTCGCAATGACACTCACACGCCCGTCATTGCGAGCGTAGCGAAGCAATCTCCCTGGTACATCAACCGACGCCTTGAGATTGCCTCGTCGCCCCCGCCAAATGCGGGGGACTTCTCGCAATGACGCTTACATACCCGTCACTGCGAGCGCAGCGAAGCAATCTGCTTGGTACATCAACCGACGCCTTGAGATTGCCTCGTCGCCCCCGCCAAAGGCGGGGTACTCCTCGCAATCACACTTACACACCCGTCATTGCGAGCGATAGCATAGCAATCTCCCTGGTACGTCAACCGAGGCTTTGAGATTGCTTCGTCGTCCCCGCCAAAGGCCGGGCACTCCTCGCAATGACATCAGAGGTTTCTTGCACAGACGCAATGTTCTCTGTCCTTGAGCAAAAGGGCCAGGTTGAAGACCCCGCCACAGGGGCAACAGGAGGGAACTGTAGTTGCTCGATTTATCGAGCTCAATAAACGCCCAATGAATTGGGCAACTACGTTTCTTGAGCGCTCGAAAAAGAAGGGTGGAGCTAAAGCTCCACCCCTACAATTTCTAGCTTACAGGCTGAAAGCCTATTTTAGTCCTGCTCACTAAGTCGGATTGCTTTATAAAGACGGCACCTGTTTTCTGCGCGAAGCCTTGCTGCCAGAGCGCGTGCTACGTCAATCCCCTCTTCTTTTGATTTCAGCCTTCGTTTGGCCCGCTGCAGAGCTTTGGCCGCTCTCTCGTAATCTATGTCATCTACAGATTCGACTGAATGCGCCAGAATGGTAACATGATTCTTGAAGACCTCCATGAAGCCACCGCCGATGGCGAAGATCAGCTCTTGGTTTTTCTCATCTCTCACCGCTAGCTTTCCGGGAACCAGGACGGTGATCAAAGGGGCGTGATCGGTCAGAACCCCCAGGTATCCTTCCGAGCCAGGCGCGATGATGGAGACCACCTCTTGTTCGAAGAATACTTTTTCCGGTGTCACGATACTTAAGAGATACATGTTAAAGACATTATATTGAATATCCGGGGCGAATCAACTCTTACCCCGGTTCAGTGTCCGTTTGTCAGAAGCCACGTTTTTTCAGTTCTTCCGCTTTCTCATAAACTTCTTCAATTCCGCCCAGCATATAGAAAGCCTGCTCCGGGATCTGATCCATGTCGCCGCTTATGATCTTCCTGAAGCCTTTTATGGTATCCTCCAACCTCACGTACCTGCCGTGCGTGCCGGTAAAAGCCTCTGCCACAAAGAACGGCTGTGACAAAAACTTCTGTATCCGGCGCGCCCTTCCGACCAGTGTCTTGTCTTCTTCCGAAAGCTCGTCCATCCCAAGTATGGCGATGATATCCTGAAGATCTTTGTATCTCTGCAGAATTCTCTGGACTTCTCTGGCGGTCTGGTAGTGTTCCTGCCCCAGTATCCGCGGGTCCAGGACTCGAGAAGTGGAGGCTAAGGGATCAACCGCGGGATAGATTCCCAGCTCCACAATCTGTCGGGAGAGTACGGTAGTGGCGTCCAAGTGAGAAAAGGTGGTGGCAGGAGCAGGGTCGGTGAGATCATCCGCCGGAACGAAGATAGCCTGCACCGAGGTTATGGACCCGGCTTTGGTGGAGGTGATCCTTTCCTCCAGCTCTCCCAACTCAGTGCCCAGCGTAGGCTGATAACCCACCGCAGACGGCATTCTGCCCAAAAGGGCGGAGACTTCAGATCCGGCCTGTACGAACCTGAATATGTTGTCTATGAAAAGAAGCACGTCCTGATGGTCCTCGTCCCGGAAATACTCTGCCATGGCAAGGCCTGAGAGGCCCACTCTCAGGCGTGCTCCTGGCGGTTCATTCATCTGACCAAAGACCATAACCGTCTTCGAAATAACGCCGGATTCCTTCATCTCCAGCCAGAGATCGTTGCCTTCTCTGGTTCTTTCTCCCACTCCGCAGAAAACCGAATAGCCTCCGTGCTCGGTGGCGATGTTTCTTATCAGCTCCATCACGATAACCGTTTTCCCCACGCCCGCTCCGCCGAAGAGACCTACCTTTCCGCCTTTGGGATACGGTTCAAGAAGATCGACGACTTTTATGCCCGTCTCCAATATAGACGTTTTGGTCTCCTGGTCCTCCAGGCTGGGTGCGGGCCTGTGGATAGGGTAAGTCTTTTCGACATTCTTCACCGGACCCAGCTCGTCGATGGGCTCACCCAGCAGGTTGAAAATCCTTCCCAGGGTTCCCTCGCCTACCGGCACGTGTATGGGACCACCGGTGTCTAATGCCGGCATTCCCCGGACCAGACCATCGGTGGAAGCCAAGGAGACGCATCTCACCAGATTGTCCCCTAAGTGTAGAGCCGCCTCGACGGTGAGATCGATTCCTCGGTCCTTGTCTTCGATCTTGATGGCGTTATAGATATTAGGGAGTTTGTCCGGATCGAACTCACAGTCTACCGTCGCCCCGATGACCTGCTTAACCTTTCCGTAGTTCGGACTTGCCACTTTGACTCCTTTTCGGTTCTAAGTAACTCGTAAGATTCCTCTCTATCTGCCGTGCAGTCTTCTATCCCTTCAAGGCCTCTGCTCCGGTGGTGATCTCCAGCATTTCCTTGGTTATGGTTGCCTGTCTCAACTTGTTCATAACCAGAGTGAGATGGTCGATCATTTCTTCCGCATTCTTGGTTGCGGCTCCCATGGCAATCATTCGCGAACCGTGTTCCGAGGCGAAAGACTCCGCCAGAGCCATCTGAACCCTGGTTATGCAGTAGTTGGGGAGGAGGCTGGCAAAAATCTTCTGGGGATTGGGTTCGAAAATATAGTCCACCAGAGCGTCCCTGTCTTCTGTCTCCACCTGGCTTTCTATGTTAAGAAACTTCTCCGAAGTGACCCTGTAACTGACAGGGGAGAGGAACTTAGTATATGTAAAGTGTATCTCGTCCACCTCTCGCGAAAGGAAGAGGTTGACTAGATCATTGGTGATGTTTTTAACCTGCGCCAACTTTAGCTCTGCTCCCAGACCCACATATTTCGATCTTATCTCGCACGCCCTTCTTGCATAGTATGTATTACCCTTCGTTCCAACCAATATGAGAACCACCTGGTCTGTTTTGTAACGCCCTATGAATTTGTCCGCTTCGTGAATGACATTGTGGTTATATGACCCACATAACCCGCGATCCGAGGTGATCACCACCAGCCCTACCTTTTTCATCTCCCTTTTCTCGAAGAGTGGATGGACAACGGAGGCCCCTGCCTTGGTGAGATTACCCAACATAGCCTGCATCTTGGAAGCATAGGGACGGGATGATTCCACCTTGGCTTGCGCCCTTCCCAACCTTGCGGCTGCCACCATCTCCATAGCCCTGGTGATCTGCTGGGTTCCCTGCACGGTTTTTATTCTTCTTCTTAGATCGCGTAAGGTCGCCATATTTAGTTGCTAGGTCTTGAAAAAGTAAATTGTTCTCTCCCGTTGAATCGATGGTAAAAACAGTAAGCAGTTCAGCTCACTGGGACGTGGAAGTGCCTGGCAGCGGGCATACAGGGTCTTCTTCCTTCTGACGCAGTCTTTCTTTGAGTTGCTCTTTGAACCTGGTTATGGCTTCGTTGAGTTTTCTTTCCGTGCTTTCGTCCAAATCCTTGCTTGTGGCGATGCGGTGCCCTACGTCCGGATATTCTTTTTCCATGAATGGATAGAATTCCGCTTCGAATTTCTCAACTGCTTCAACAGCCAGGCTGTCCAGATATCCGTGCGTGGCCGTGTAGATTATCATTACCTGTCTCTCCACCGGCATGGGGACATATTGAGCTTGCTTCAAGACCTCGACGGTCCTCTCGCCTCGGGTGAGATACGCTTTGGTGGCTTCATCCAGCTCCGTACCGAATTGAGTGAATGCAGCCAGCTCGCGATACTGTGCCAGATCCAACCTCAGTCTTCCTGCCACCTTTCTCATCGCTTGGACCTGGGCTTTTCCTCCCACCCGGGAAACGGAAATGCCGACGTTGATGGCAGGCCTCACTCCGGCGTAAAACAGGTCTGTCTCCAGGTAAATTTGCCCGTCAGTGATGGAGATGACATTTGTCGGTATATAGGCGGTCACGTCTCCGGCTTGGATTTCTACTACGGGTATGGCGGTAAGTGACCCACCTCCCAACTCATCATTTAGTTTTGCCGCCCTCTCAAGAAGACGAGAATGCAGATAGAAGATATCTCCTGGAAAGGCTTCTCTTCCAGGGGGACGCCGCAATAGTAAGGACATTTGCCTGTAGGCTTGAGCATGTTTGGTCAAGTCGTCGTAAAACACCACCACGTGTTTTCCGTTGTAGAGAAATTCCTCTCCCATGGCGCAGCCCGAATAGGGAGCGATATATTGAAGGGGGGCAGGCTCAGTTGCGGTGGCTACCACCACGGTGGTGTACTCCATGGCCTGATGATCCTCGAGCGTCTTAATCAGTTGAGCCACGGTGGAGGCTTTTTGCCCTACGGCCACATATATGCAGAACAGGTCGGTGTCTTTCTGGTTGAGTATGGTATCCACTATCAAGGCGGTTTTTCCGGTCTGTCGATCGCCAATGATAAGCTCTCTTTGCCCCCGGCCTATGGGGATCATGGAATCGATGGCCTTAAGACCGGTCTGCACCGGCTGGCTCACCTGTCTTCGCTGAACCACGTTCGGTGCTCTGCCCTCAATGGGTCGGTAGTTTTTGGCGACGATGGGGCCCTTTCCGTCAAGAGGCTGACCCAGAGCGTTCACTACCCTGCCCACCATGGCATCCCCTACCGGCACCGAGGCAATTCTTTCAGTCCGGGTGACTCGGTCACCCTCCTTGATCTCATCATAAGGACCCAGGATGGCGGCGCCCACGTTGTCTTCCTCAAGATTGAGTATCATCCCGATCACGTCATTTGGGAATTTGATGAGCTCGCTCATCATGGCGTCCTCCAGACCCCAGATGCGGGCGATACCGTCGCCCACCTGCAGCACGGTCCCCACGCTTTCCATTTTAAGTTTGGTCTCGTATTTTTCTATCTCTTTCTGGATGATTGAGCTTACTTCTTCTGGATTCAAGGGCATAAGAAGATTTCCTCCATCCTTCTCTGTTTTTTAGGAAATTGTGTTCCTCATGATCTGACAGCAGGAAACCGAGTCTTCCTCCCGGAAAGTATATGGCCTAATAGACTTTCAGCGTCGACATCTGTTCTCTCAGCTGATTCAGTTGATAGCGGATGCTTTTGTCTATTATCTTATCCCCCAGGACAATCACAATGCCACCTATCAGAGAGGGTTCCACCTGGAGTTTCATCTCCACAGTCTTGCCCGTGCTTTTCTCCATCTCTTGTCGGATTTCATCTACCAGAGATTCATCCACGCTTCGGGCCGTTACCAGACGAGCCTCAACTATGCCCTGATCTTCTTTGACCAGACGCTGGAACTCTTCGGTCATAGGTAGAAGATACTGAATTCTGTGTTTGCTCACCACCAACATGAGAAAGGAGAACAAGGCCTCAGAGACCAGAGGCTCGAAAGAGGATTGGATGAGCTCTTTCTTGTCCTTCTCCAGCACCTGGGGAGACTCCAAAAAGCTCTTCAGAAGCGGATTCTTCCTCAGAAGATCACATATTGCCAAAAGATCGTAAGAGATCCTCTGGACTTGATTCATCCTCTTGGCAGTGCGGAAAAGAGCGGTAGCATACTTGGAGGCTACTCTCGACTCGATCATTTAAGTCCCTCAACCTTTCCCCGTTTCATCTCATCTAACAGTTGAGATATCAGCTGTCTGTCCTTTTCCTGATCCAGCTTTTCCTGAATGATTCTCTCTGCCAGTTGCACGGTCATGTTGACCACGTCATCCCGCAGCTGCACCTTGGCTTTGTCTAGATCCCTCTGTATCTCTTCTCTGGTTTTGGTGACGATCTCTTTGGCTTCCTTCCTGGCGCTTTCCTTTATTTCATTTGCCAGGTTCTGCCCTTCCCTGCAGGCCTCTTGGATTCTTGCTCGAGCAAGAGAATCGATCTCCTTGAGCTTGATTTGATATTCAGAATGCAAGCTCTCCGTTTTCTTCCGCTCCTCTCCGATGCTGTCGAATTCCGACTTTATGCGGTTTCTTCTCTCTTCAAGGATGGACAGAAGCGGTTTCCAGGCAAACCTCTTCAGAATGATGACGGCGATGACAAACCCGAGGATATGGGTAATAATCTGACCTAGTTCAAGACCCATAGTCAGGCTCCTTGACAATTGCTAACGTCATACTGTAAGGACGCGTTTGGCACATCCGCCATCCAGCTTGCGTGGTCCACGGGGAAAAGAATGGCAGGCTGATCGTTATCCACTGTTATGAGATCTTTCCTTGCAGGACAAATACGGTAACCAGCGCATAGATGGTGAGTGCCTCGATCAGGGCACACCCAATTATCATGCCCAGCTGGATTTTCGCAGCCGCTTCCGGCTGTCGTCCCATGGCCTCCATGGCGGCGGAGACTGCCCGACCCAGCCCAAAGGCAGAACCCATGGCAGCAATGGCCAAGCCCAGGGGAAGAAATATGGCTAAAGCAGTTTGGTAAGGCATCTAACCTCCTTCTTTGGGTTATTTATTAATCCAGTTTTCAATCTTCCTCATGCGGCAGCATCAGAGAAAAATATATCGTCGAAAGCAAAGTAAATACCAAAGCCTGGATGGTTCCGGTCAACAGGGCCAAAAAGAGGAAGGGTA
Source organism: uncultured Ignavibacteria bacterium (assembly GCA_964348415.1). Taxonomy (GTDB): domain Bacteria; phylum Zixibacteria; class MSB-5A5; order MSB-5A5; family SM1-73; genus SM23-73-3. Next base: position 76,488 of record CAYGCR010000002.1, read on the forward strand.
TCTCAAAGGGAATCCCCACCGGCAGATGAAGGAAGCTTAATGCGCTAACTCCGAGCCCCACAAATACGGTGATCAAAACATCCTCCCCGGTGATGTTACCGAAAAGTCGGAGCGACAGGCTCATTGGCTTTGCCAGCTCCTCTATTATATGAATAGGTATGTTAATTGGCACCAGAAACCAGGTGACCACGTCCCTTGGATCGCCGGCCATGTGTCTGAGGTAGCCGAGAGGTCCCAAATTGCGTACGCCGGTGTACTGCACGTAGAAAAACACGCATATGGCTAGAGCGAGCGTAGTGTTCAAGTTGGCTGTGGGCGACTTCATTCCTGGAACCAGACCGAAGAAGTTCATACAAAGAATGTATACAAAAAGCGTACCCAGGAAGGGCGTGTATTTTCTGCCCTGTGGACCAAGAATCCCGCATACGAAATTGTCCAGCGCCTCCACGACCATCTCCACCGCGTTCTGCAGCTTTCCTGGCATGATGGACCTTTTCCTATATGCCAGGTATGCTACGATACACAAGATGATCACAACCAGCCAAGAGAAGATGACGTTTTCCCAATGATGGAGAAACGCGACCAGGGCCACCTCTCCGAATTGGTGATAGAGAAAGGTGATGAAATTAGGCAGCTCCGGGGCCCCCTCTGGAGCTTTTTCCGTTGCGTGTTTTGCTACTTCCTCAACTAACAGCAAGTTCAAAGTCAACCGTTCCCTTTCTCGAACATCATTCCCCTCTCTTCGACGAGACATTTCAGGCTGAGCGGTCCGGCCTGCTTTTTCCTGGGTGCGGCGTGGGCGCGCTCAGGTTCCTCCTGTCTTCTGGCTTTCCACCCGATCGGTTGAAGCTACTTTCTTCTGTTCGCCTGAATCCAATGACAGAATCCACCTTCCCAGGGCTTTCAGAAACATCACCAGGAATATAAGAGTGAATCCTGAGAGCAGACTAACCGGGGGGAAGTACCTTATCCTCAGAAGGAGATATCCTAAGAGATACAACAGAGGGAATTTCACCAAGGCTATCAGGATCACTTTGCCCTTGCTCACTTCTTTCCCGGGTGTGAAGACTTCAGTAATTAGGTGGGTCAAGAACAATAGATTCAGACATCCCCAGATAGTCCCCGCCAGAATCCCGCCACCGAATTTGAAGTCGTAATAAACGGTGACGAAAAGAAAACCCAAAGCAGCCAGTACCAGTGAGGTTCTTATCACCCTGTTAATGAATTCGACGCCCATTATGGCAAACGCTATCTTTTCTACTTTACTGACTTGCTTTCTTAATCAGATTGTAGACACCCTTTCCCGCAGCCGCAAATCCAAAGAATATAAAGACTACCATCAGATAGGGGGCAGTATCCAGTTTTCTGTCTAGGAAATCTCCGATGTAGTAGCCCAGGATGGGCCCAACCGCCATCAGAATGGGTATGGTAGTCAAAATCCCGACCTGTCGGTAAGCGGAATACTTATCATCCGGTTTTTGGTTCACGCTCGCAGAATGCTCAATTTTCCTTTATCGCCCGACTTTTGACCGAACGACCTTCGTTAAAAGGTCTTTTATTATAATAACTCCGACACCCCAAGTCAAGCACTTTTGGGCCTGCCCGGCACCAGAATTGTTCAGGGCCAGGTGGCATTCACATCGACTGGGGGCAAGCCGCCCGGTTCAACTAGAAAGAGATCGGGTCAGAAAAACGTTAACGATCGGGCCTGACCACATGATATGATCCTGTGCATAAACAAAGACTCCAGCGATGAAACAGGGAAGAGGAGGATGGGGATTTCTGCGCCGGAGTTCGAGGGAAAGGTTGGTCGGAGCTTAAGTGTTCTCAGAGGCGGCAGGGCGTCGGCCTTTGTGACCTTCGCGATCCAACCGCTGGATCACGGCTTTTATCAATATGGGCCAGGCGATAGTGGCATCACACAGTACCTCTGCCCAGCGTCCGCCTTCTCCTTTGGGCACGAATTTCCCCCAGGAGACACCTTCACTGTAAGTGCAGCCGGAAAGCCCACCCCAATGGACGGGTTCCGGGCAGATTCTCACCGCGTACCTGAAACGATTCAACTCACGTCCCTCTCCAAATCTGCGAAAGATAGCCTCAAGATACGGTCCAACCTGTTGGCTCCAGTTCCTGGGAACTCCTCCTCCGATGGTGAAGACACCGGTGCGTCTTGCCTTCTGAACTCTTTTAGTATAGTCTTCCAGGTCCAGAAAAGGGTCAAATCGAAGGGGGGGCTTGCCTTGCTCCTGTCTTATCCGATTGTAGATGGAGAAATCCAAACCCAACTCTGAGTCAGTAAAAGCAGGAATGTACACTGGCACCCCCTTCTCCCAGGCACTCTTGAGTATTCCCCGTCCCTTGTCGTTTTTCGAAAGATATTCTCCCACTTTCCGCAAGAGGTGGAGAGTCGAGCAAGGGACGCTCTGGTCAATATCCTGCCAAATCTTGTCCAGAATCAGCCCGGCGTTCCTCAGATTCTTTTCCGCCTCGATAGTGTCGTAGACTCTGTTATAACCGTGTCTGTAGAGCTTATCGTCCGTCCAGGTTCCCTCGCTTTTAAAGTGAGGACAACCTACATTCTCCACCAGGCCGTGCATCACCAGAGCCCCGGTGCAAACCACCGCGTCCAAAAAGCCCCGATCGATCATCTCACACAACACCAACCCCATCTTGGCCATGGTCATGGCTCCGGAGAACGTGCCCACGATGAAGCAATCGGGGTCCTTTAGCATGGCAGTATAAACTTCTAAAGCCTCCCCCAGGTTTCTCGCTCCGAAGGCGGTATCTCCCATCTGGACCAACAATTCCTCAAAGCTGTTCGCCTCCGATAAGTCCAGCGCCCGCAGGGGCTTGAATCCATGAGAAAAGCCGTTCCCGAAATCGTCAACCCGTCGTATCTTGTCGTTTTCACTCATGGCTATGGGTATTTGTGCTGCAACTTGCTTCGACCAGATTTTTCCTTCTCTTCACAATTTTTGATATTATAGTCCTCGGCACATGCCAAGTCAAGGCTTTTCTGCATGATAAGTCCGGGTCCCAGATACTGAGCAAACTCGCGAGGCTAGGTGAGTGCTTTTTGCCGTTGTTCACGTCATGCTGCTCAGGGTTGGAGAGCATGTGCTAGCGTTGGCTTCGTACTTTTGAGCACAAACCAGATCTGAACGTGCCAAGATTAGACAAGGCGCTTTAATGGCCCAATCGTTATAAAAGGCCAAGGTCGCTGACCAGCCCTCAATCGGTTTTGACCGAGCACGGGAGACAAAAAGAGGATAGTCAGTCAAGCATCAAAAGGGAAGTTTCCTTGCTTAACCAGCTATCCTCGGAAAGATGGTTTGCAGATTTCCTGCCCCATATTTTTATCGGCAGTCTGATCGGTTACTTTACAGTCGAAACCTCTGTGCAGTCGGTGTCGAGGTCTCACCCTTCCATCAGTTTCACTATGACCTTCCGGCTGCGCGGTCCGTCGAACTCACAGAAGAAGATTCCTTGCCAGGTGCCCAACACCAGACTTCCTCCGTCTACCAGAAGAGTCTCTGAAGCGCCGACAACGCTGGACTTTATGTGAGCGGCGGCATTGCCCTCCAGATGGGAGTAATTGTCGTCGAACGGAATAACCTTATTCAGCTCAGAGACGATGTCGCTTCTGACAGAGGGATCGGCGTTCTCGTTAATGGTTACCGCGGCTGTGGTATGCGGGACGTATACGGTGCAAACGCCCGATTTCATCTCGCTTTCGGAGATTACCTTCTGCACCACGTGAGTAATGTCGGTCAGCTCAACTCGCCTTGAAGTTCTCACGCTCAGCTGCTTTATCATAGGACCACCCTTCTTGTTGATAAGAGTAAATAGACGTTCTCTAGAAAGTGCGATTTCACGTCAGCCCCTTAAGCAAACAAGGCCTCGGCGAACCAGACCGGATCGAATCTCTGGAAATCGTCCGGCTTTTCGCCCAGTCCGATATACTTCACCGGAACCTGGAATTGGTCAGCAATGGCAATCATTATTCCCCCTTTGGCAGTCCCGTCCAGCTTGGTCAAGAAGATTCCCGTAACTCCGACCGCATCTCTGAACATTCTCACTTGAGATAAGCCATTCTGTCCGGTGGTGGCATCTATCACCAGCAGAACCTCGTGCGGTGCGCCGGGTAGGGCTTTTCCCATTACCCTTTGTATCTTTTTGAGCTCTTCCATGAGATTGACCTTGGTGTGAAGCCTTCCCGCGGTATCTGCTATTACCACATCCAATCCTCTGGCACCAGCAGACTTTATGGCGTCGAAGGCTACTGACGCCGGGTCCTGACTGGGCATGCTTCTGACCATCTCCACTCCCACCCTCTCCGCCCAGATGGAAAGCTGCTCGCCAGCTGCCGCTCTGAAGGTGTCGCATGCCGCCACCAGAACCTTCTTCCCTTGATCCTTGTAATCCTTGGCCAACTTGGCGATGGAAGTGGTCTTCCCCGTGCCGTTGACTCCCACCATCATGATCACGTGAGGAGATGAGAGATTGTCGCCAGAAACTCCTCGGGTAGCCAGAATGGAGGCGACTTGGTCTTTAAGAAGCTCGGTGACTTTTTCCGAAGTCTCAATCTTATTCTTGAGTGCTTCGCTTCTTAAGCCCTCGATTATCTTAGCCGTGGTTGACGGCCCCACGTCTGCCTTGATCAAAATCTCGTCTAGATCATCTAACAGTTGTTTGTCAATCTTTTTGTGCAGCCCCACCGCTTCAGAGATTCTTCCCAGAAGATTTCCCTTGGTTTTGGAAAGACCGGACTTCAGCTTTTCAAATGATAATTTCATTAATGCTTCGGTTTTTGGAGCTTGGTTTCTGGATGGCAATCGTGTTGAGGCAGCGCAAAAACCCTATTTCGTGATCAACTCGCGCTCTTCTAATTTCACCGAGACGATCCTCGATACTCCCGGCTGTTCCATGGTGACTCCGTAGAGGATGTCCGCCGCCTCCATGGTGAGTTTGTTGTGAGTAATAAGGATGAATTGAGTATTTGCGCTGAAGTGTTTGATCAGCTTTAAAAATCTGGTGATGTTTGCATCATCCAGGGGGGCATCCACCTCGTCTAAGATGCAGAACGGACTGGGCTTCACCAGATAGATGGCAAAAAGCAGAGCGATGGCGGTCAAGGCTTTCTCTCCGCCAGAGAGTTGAGAGATGTTTAGAAGTCTTTTGCCATATGGACGGGCAGATATCCGGACCGGAGACTCCAAAGGGTCGGCTGCTTCTGATAAGCTCAAATCAGTCTCCCCCCCGTCAAATAGCTCCTCGAAGACTTTCTGGAAGTTATGCTTGATCTGGTCGAATGTCTGCGAGAAGAGCGATCTGGCCGTGTTGTTGATCTTGAGGATAGTGGAGGTCAAGGTTTCCTTGGCTTCAGTTAAGTCCCTGACCTGACTTTGAAGAAAGTCCAATCTCTGCTTAGCAGACTGATATTCTTCCAAGGCCAGGAGATTCACCGGCCCTACAGATTTAAGTTTCTCTTTCAAAACGTTCACCCTCTCCTTCAGGTTCTGCGTCTCCTCTATCTCCAAGCAGGCTGAAGGCTGCAGTTTTTCCAAATCCAATTGGTACTCCTCGGAGATTCTGTCTTTGGCACTTTTGGCCCGGGAGGACAATTCCGCCATTTCCATTTCGAGTTGATGTGCCTGATCCCGTACTTTTTCTTTGATATCTCGTGATGCTTTTAGATTTTTCTCTTTCAGCTTCAGGCTCTCCTGCCACTGAGTTTGGTTTTCTACGATAGCGTTTAAATTCGCCTTATGCTCCTGGATTATCTCAAACGTCTCCTTAAGCTCTTTCTCCGCTTCAATGGTTGTCCGGTCGATCTTTCTTATTTCGGCGCGTGAATCTTCACACTCTTTTTTCTTTGCTGCCTGAGCGTTTTTTATCTCCGAGATAAGCTCCGAGACTCTGTCTTGCTCGTTTCTTATCTGTTCTTCTTTCCCCTGCATGGAGACCATTTCGATTTTGAGTTGGTTTACTTTTCTGAAAGTCTCTGTATGAAAAGCTTCTGTTTCCTCCAATAGCTGTTTTTCTTCTTCCAGTTGGGATGATAACTTTTCTGTCTGGCCAGCAAGTTCGTCTATATTCTGCTTCAGCGTTTTACCTTTCCGGTTAAGCTCTGCTATTTTGTCTTTGGTGCTCTGACCCAGTTCTTCCAGTTCCTCTCGCCGTTTCTGCAGGCTGGTGCTTTCAAACTCGAGGGTCTTAAACTCGATCTCAGATTGCTGCGTCTCCCTTGTACACTCTTCGCTCTCGGCCGAGATTTGGGAAAGGGTCTTTTGGAGTTCCTCGCTTTCGCTTTCCTTGTCCTTCTTGTGGGCTTCTATCTGATTGAGCTTCTGGGTCAATTGGGTTACCTGTTCTTCCAGTTTTCTAATCTCGAGCTCTCTTCCCAGAAGAGAAAGCTCTTTGGGCGAACCTCCGGAAACAGCGCCTTCCGTTTTGAGCATCTCTCCCTCCAGCGTCACCAGATGATAGCCTGGCCGCATCTTGGCGGAAAGCGCCAAAGCCTGATCCAGGGTTCTCACCACGATCACCTTGGCCAGAAGAAGGTCTGCCAGCTTCTTGAAATCCTGCCCGCACTCCACCAAATCGGAAGCCCATCCGATGGCCTCCGGGAAACCATTCAGAGGAATTCCGTTTGAGTCGATGTTTACGGCATTTATCCTATCCAGGGGGAGGAAAGTTGCTCTCCCCGCCTTCTGACTTTTCAGATGGTGGATGGCATTCAGAGCTGACTGCACATCCTGACAGACTATGAACTGAAGAGAAGCCCCCAACGCGGACTCGACCGCTTTTAGGTATTCAGGCGGGGTGGTGATGAGGTTGGCCACCGTATCGACGATCCCGGAAAGGCGTTGCTTGCCGGATAGCACGGACCTTTCACCTGTGCCGTATCCTTCGTAATGCTCAGTTATCTTTCGTAGCATCTCCAGCCTGGCTTTCTCTCCATCCAAAGCTGATCTTATTCTCTCCGCCTCCGAGTTAAGCTTAGCCAAATCTGACTGGTTGCTCTCGACGCGTTCCTTAAGAAGTCTCACTTGCCCCATCTTGCCCGCCAGCAACTGCTTTCTATCTTTATCCTCTGAAGCTAGGTTCGTAAGTTTCGCCGAGATATCACGGATCCTTCGTTCAACCGACCGGGTTTCTTCAGTCAAGATGCTTTCACGCTGCTTAAGCTCTTCAATTTGGGTATTGGTATTCTCTTTTTCACTTGCCAACCTGCTTGTGTTGCTGTTCAACTCCTGCAGCTCTTCCGAAAGTCTTTCCAGCTTTCCTTTGACCTGCTGAAGCTTCTCATCGTTGGCCAGAAGCACCTCCTCTTCGGTTTCACAGGCCTTCTTTTTGGAGTCGATTTCGGCGATAAGCTGATTTAGCTTTTCTGCCTTTTCTTCCTTTTGACGTATTTCACAGGACAGCCGGATGCTCAGGTTTTCCAACTCTTGGCTGTTTTTGTCGATCAGCTTTTCCAGATTGGCCCTCCGTTCTCGATTTACCGAAATGTCCCGCTCGAGCTGAAAGCCCTTCTCGGAAAGCTCCGTGATCCTTCTCTGGGCGGAGCCTGATTGCTTCTCTGCCTCCAAAAGCCTTAGCCTTAGCTCTTCAAGCTCGGCCTCCTCTTTATCCAGATCGGAACTGGTCTTGCGGGCTTGGTCTGCCGTGATCCGGAGTTTGTCCTCCAGTTCCTTTTCTTGAAGCTTCAGGATCTGGAACTCATTCTGGCTTAGTTTAATCTCAAGTTCTCTGACCTCTTCAGTCAGTTTTCTGTATCTCTCAGCCTTGCCTTTTTGCCGCCTGAGTGAATTAGCTTGTTTTTCCACCTCCGCCAGTATGTCACCCAGTCGCAGAAGATCATTCTCGGTATGCTCCAGTTTTCTTTCAGCCTCCTTTTTTCGAACTTTGTACTTGGTGATCCCTGCAGCTTCCTCAAACATGAAGCGCCTTTCCTCCGCCTTCTCAGACAGGATAGCTTCCACCATTTCAGGTTGTATTACCGAATAGGCGTGGATTCCCACGCCGGTATCTAGGAATAGCTCGGTGATGTCTTTCAACCGGCATGGGGCCTTGTTAAGCAGATATTCGCTTTCTCCAGAGCGAAAAAGGCGGCGGGTTACGGTAACCTGGTTATAATCAATGGGCAGAAGTCCGCTGGTATTCTCAATCACCAAAGTCACCTCCGCCATCCCCAGAGGCTTGAGATCTTTGGTGCCGCTGAAGATTACTTCCTCCATCCTGGAGGATCGCAAAAGGGTGGTCCTCTGCTCTCCCAACACCCATCTCAGGGCATCCAGTATGTTGGTTTTACCACATCCGTTGGGCCCCACGATGGCAGTGATCTCCCGGTCAAAATGAAATTCCGTCTTTTGAGGGAAAGATTTGAAACCCAGGATCTGAAGCTTGGACAGAAACATATGCTCCTTCCGTGAACTCACAGAGAATTCGGCCTTGCCTTTTCGCTTGGGCCCAACAGAGTTCTTAGCATCTTTATCATGCCTTCGTATACCTCTCTGGAGCCGAGCCTATCCTCAAATACCGCCAGTTGAATATTATAAAGAGGGTAGGCATTCTTTCTCTTCGGACCTATGCGTAACGGAACCTTGCATTTGAAGCAAAGGTAACGATTAAAGAATCCGTCCTTTAAATCCAGATCCAGGGAAATGCCAAACTGGTACGCGCTCAGTTTTTCAATGAACTTCCTCCGGGGGAGAAAAAACACATTCAGATCTTCTTGCTGGGCACAGATCACTCGATATTTGCTGGAGTCAGAGAGATACCCTTTTGCGTGCAGAAAGGGCAGAAGTACGAAAATCTTTCTCCCTTCAAAGATATCCACAAAAGCGGAGAGAAGATCTCTGGCCATGGCAAAGCGGTCTACGTCTGCGGGCATGCATATTAGTACGCTCTGGGAATCTTTCACTTTCTGCTTGAAGGAAAAAGCCTCGGGCTTGAAACGTAACCCGCTGAGCCAACTTAGAACCATTCTGGCAAAAGGACTAACCCTTATTGGCTTCATTTTCTCCATCTTCAATTCAAAGCTCAAAAACTTTCGCAAAATATAACTTAGACTGAGCTTTTAGTCAAGTGGCGGTCAAAAAAATATGGCGTTCCTCGCCAGCGGTCTCCATTGCCCGGCCACCGCTATTCAATCTCGGTCTATTCTGTTTGTCCTTTGCCGTCCTATGCTTATTCTGGTTCACCTGGATGGTGACGGACAGGGGAAAGTGACAGATAGCGAGGCCTTTGAGGATTCCCATCACTACCCAAAGATTCTTTTCTGGAGAAGGAGATCAGTGAGACAAACAATGACGCTTCGATTGGAATTCCGTGAGTTTTGGTTTGTGGAATCAGATTAGGTCTGATAAGGTCTTCGGGCGCATCAGAGTAACAGATAGCCGCAAGCATCATTCTTGCGCAGAGCTAGACCCGGAGTGATTTTCCACGAAGCCGTAGTCCTTTGTCTATTCGCAGAACGGATGATCTCAGAACCAGTCCAGTCCACCGATGTAGAACGAATCGCCGTACACCTCGCTGAAGCGGGCTTCTTTCAGAGGCTTGGCCATCAGCACGTTGTTGTTGCTCGTGTGAACTCCGTATCCCCTGGATTTGTATATGTCAAGGAGCTTGGGATCGGCAACCGCTCGGTTGATCACTCCAGCTTTGGCTGAAATCTCGGTCTTATCGATTAGCTCCTCGTAGGTATCATAACCCAATGCCACCATCTCTTGAATCTTAGTCATATCCTGATTCTCCGAAACCAGGGCGTATCCGTTCGCCAGTAGAATGGATTTGCTTTCGTCGAACCTCTTTCTCCTTAAGTACATGGCGACAAAGTCACTCTGCCGAACTACAAATCCGACCTTTCCCTTGACGAAGGTCTCATATGTCCTGTATGCCTTATGAGGATCCAGATGAGCCCGGAGCCGCGGATTGGCGGATTCTGGCTTATCCAAAACCTTGTAGACGCTGTCGTATTGATTTGTGGACTCGACTTCCTCGTACCCCATCTCCCTGTATATGCGGTAGGCTATGATAGTGCGGCTGGTGCACAAGAAGGAGAAACGATAATTCTGTAAGCGAAAATAGTCGAGAGCGTTTTCCATAAGAGTCTTGCAGATTCCTTGTCGGGCAAAGCCGGGGTCGGTCGCCACGGCCCACACACCTCCGATAATCTCTGTCTCTCCCGCGACGGTCTTCGTCGGAATATCCATGACTCCCACAAAACCTATCAGCCTTCCATCTTTCACCGCGCAGAATCCCACGGGACTATGTTTCAGCCTTGCATCCGTCTCAATCCTCTCCCGCATGGTCTTGGGTGAGATGGGCCACCAGAAGGCGATCTCCATCAACATCATGAAATCGTCCTTTGGCTCCAACTCTCGGTAAGTTATTATCTGCATGATCGGCTCCCTTCTTTGTCAAGCGGCCTTCGCCGCCCTGTCCCTTAACCTGAGAGACGCCGGAAGCATGTCCTTCCGCATAGTCTCCAAGATCCACGAATCGCAAAGAAGGTATGTTTCCGTCTTTTTAGGAAATGAAGAAGTGGCAGGCACTATCCCACAAGGCTGAGCAGCTTCCTATAGTCTTTGGGGTTTCCGTGTTTGATCTTCTTGTGCAGATCCACAGTCTCCGGCTCAGGTTCGACCTCAAGATACCTTCTCAGGTTCTGTTCACATACTTTGAACTGCCTTACAGCAGCCGTGCGGCTTCCCAGAACGGCATAGGAGAGCATTATCATGCGGTGCGCTTCCTCGTCCGCCGGATCGGATAGAAGCAGGGATTGAAGGTAATGAATGCACCTTTCGTAGTCGGACTTCTCCCAGGCCGACCGAGCCAGTCTCCAGAAGACCACGTTGTATTTGTCTCTATACTCGTCGCGGGCCTCTTCTGCCCAGCGCTCATAGCAATCCTCCAGGAGATTCGAGGAGTAAAGTTCGGCTGCCCTCTGGTATTCCGTGTCCATTAGATGAAGTTTCTGTTCCTTTCTGAATCGTTCCGCGTTGTCCAAACAGGCCAGGAATTCGCCCACGTCGGACCACACCTTCCCCTCCCAGTTGAGACGATATACCCCTGCCTGCGAGCTAATATACTCGCCCTTCTCTTTCCCCACCGCTTTTCTGAGATGGGAAAGAGTTACATGGAAGGTATTGCCCAGACTTTGGGGATCGATTTCGGGCCAGATGGCGTCCACCAGTTTATCTCTGGTCATTCCGATTTTCTTCGGATCCTTTACCACCAGACAGGCCAAGATGTGTCTGGCTTTCACCGACCCCCATTGCTTTGCGGTGATCTCTTCGGTCTCATACGGTCGATATGCTCTCAGTCTCCCAAAACAATAGATCCGAAGATAATCTATATAGTCACCGCTTATGCCCACCGGGAGAGGCACCTCCGCCCTTTCTCTGGCCTCCCTTTTTACTTTTGCATGCGATGTTTTCTGCTCGATTTCCCTCAGAACGGGTCTCAAGTCAGGCTCCAGTGAGCTTTGTGCTATCCTCTCCTTAAGCAATATCAACCTCTTTTCCAGATTGAGTTGGTTGAAGATGCGTATAGCTTGGTTCAACACGTCAAGGCTTCTTCGCAGGAGATTTTCTCTTTTATCCGCTATTTCTGAAGCAGCCATCTGAGCCAGACAGAATCCCAGACTCTCCAGGCTCAGGGCTCGCTGAAACGGAGACTTCAGTTCCTCGAAAATCCGGCTGCTTCCGCGTAGCGGTCTCTCGGCACTCTTCCATTCCTCAAGCGAAAGATAGAACTGCCCCAGGGTTCTTTTGGCAATTCCCAAGCTCATTTTGGATGACTGTTCGGTAGCAACGTTCAGCGCATCCTTAATCAGGTTGAAACCTTCTTGATGGCGATTGAGTCTAAAGTGAACCTTACCCAGATCTGCCTGGATCAAAGGCAAGACATCTTTTGCCCCAATTTTGCGGCAGATACTCAAACTTCTGCTCACATAATCGAAAGCCTTGTCCGATTGGCCCTGTGCCAGACAGGTCATACCCAGATTGTCTAACGCTGATACCATGCCCCGACGATCCCCGTACTGTTCTCTGATCTTCAAACTCCTTTCGAGAAACCCGAGAGCTTTTTCCCATTCTCCTCTGTCCTTGTACAGGACGCCCAGATTGTTATAGATTATACCCTTCCAGGATAGATTGCCCATTTCCTGCGCTAGGTTCAAACCCTTCAGGTAATACTCCTCAGCCTTGTCATATTGACCCAAGTTGAGATGTATCACTCCAAGGTTGATCTTCAAAGCGGAGAGCCTCGACTTATCCTGAACCTGCGTCTGAATCTCAAGACAGCGATTAAAGAAGTCAATGGCCTGATCATATTTCCCCTGGCTGTAGGCTATCCAGCCAAGATTGTTGTAACTTTTCTCTAAAAGAGAAAGATGCTTTTTCTTCTGGGACAGCTGTACAGCCTTCTCGGACCATTCAACGCACTTATCGTGCTGGCCCTTCATGACGTAGCTTAAACCCAGGCAATTACAGATATTGATATATTCCGTTCGTTCGGGTTCCAAAGAGAAGTCCCCCAATTCTTCTAAGGCACACTCATAATAGGAAATGGCTTTGCTGTAGTCGCTTATGGAATGGTAAACGTAGCCGATTTTTCGATACATCTGGGCTTTCCTGATATGGTCCAGGAGGTTCTCCGTTTCTCCTAGCTTCAAGGTTTCCTGGTACGAATTTATGGCGGCCTCTGATTTGCCTATTCTGCTCTGAACTTCTCCCAGCGATTCGAGAAGTCTGAGCAGGTTCGTGCTCTTATCCTTGGAGGAAGGCATCTTTTCTAACAGTTCCTGGGCTTGCAACAGGTATTGTTCAGCTTTGCCTTCCGAGAACTGCTTTCGCATTTCCTGCCCCGCCTGGATCAAATACCTTATGCTCTTTTTCAAAGAGTTTCGATCTCTTTTCCCGCGGCTGAAATGGTAGGCTAAATCCTCCACCCTTTGAGCCGGTTTGATCTTTTTCTGACTCTTTTCCAGAAGCGTCGCTATCTTCTGGTGTGTCCTCTCCCTGAACTCCGGGCTAAGATCTTCGTAGACGTGAAGACGGACTATATGATGGGTAAAGCGATAGCCACCTTTTTCTTTTTCCTTGTCTGGGATTTTCTGTACGAGATTTTTCAGGATCAGGTCTCCCACTGTTCTCTTCAGCTCAGCCATGGAAATGGTGGACAGCTTTTGTAGGGTATCAAGATCGAATCTGTCACCCATCACCGCTGCCAGGGATAGCACCTTTCGAGAGGGCTTATCCAGACCCTTTAGCCTCCTTTGGATTACGCTTTGCAGCGTGGCCGGCTGCAGGATCTTGTCTGAGTATTCCTCCTTGATCTCCCAGCGTGATTCCACCGGGTCGAAGAAGAAGGCATCTTGTTCCACGCCTGCTCTCAGGCTTTCGTTTATGAACAAAGGATTGCCTGCGGTGTAATCAAGCAGCCACCCGAAGAAGTTATCAGTCAATTCCTGATTGAACAGAGCTTCAGCTAGCTTTTTCACCTCCTCCGAGGCGAGACCGGAGAGCTCCAAACGATGAAGCATTCTCTGGTCCTCAAGATCTTCCAGCCAATTCCGGGTGAAGGAGCCCGTTTCCAATCCCCGGCTGGTTGCGATTACCATGACGGGCGCTTTTCTCAGATTGGTAATCAGGTATCTCAAAAGCTCGAGTGTGCCTGGCTCCAGCCAGTGGAGATCTTCCACGTCTAAGATCAAAGGCTGGCGGTGGGAAAGTTTCAAAAAGAAAAGCAGGAGCACGTCGTAGAATCTCTGCTTCTCTTCCTTCGGTGACATGGGAGGCGTGCCGATGCGGGACACATCAAAGGGAATGTAGTCGCTAAGTTCCGGAACTATCTTCTGCAACAGTCCAATGGTTAGATTGTCCAGAAGCGGCGCCAGGTGACGAGTGTCGTAGTCAATGTGGGCAAAGAAGTTGCGAAACAACTCGGAAAAGAGGCGGTAAGTGGACACCTCCTTATGGTATCCATGACCCCTGATCACCATGGCACCCTTCGACTTCACCTTGGCCAGGAACTCTTCCACCAATCTGGTCTTGCCGATCCCGGTCTCTCCTTCAATGAGAACGAAGTTACCCTCATTCTCTAAAATGGAGTTAAAGAGACTTTCCAAGACTGCTAACTCTTTTTCCCTGCCAACGAAGGGTTCCGTTATGTCTGAGGAGAGACGCAGATTCACTCGTTCCCTTCCTGTAAGTTTGGTTCTATATTGACCTGACCTATTACATAAGTAAGGGTTTACTGAAGAAAAATCAACAAAAATCTGCGTTCAGGGTCGGAGCCAGAAAAACTCAGCCGGCTTGATTTGCGAGGGTCGACCTGTTCGTTGGAGAGGAATGTTAAACAATCGGTTGGCGAGTATTTTGCTTGACTTTTCCCATGGTTTTGATTTTTTACCGAAAACACAAGCGAGGCAAACCAGTTCGGTAATTTATGGTTCTGAGGGTGCTATGCCCATCAATATTGCAGCTCAATCTTTTTCGGTCAAGACAAAAGGGGATACCGACATTATCGACATCACCAGCCAGGTGGGGGACGTGCTAAAAGAGGCGCGACTGACAAGCGGAATCCTGACGGTGTTCGTGCCTGGCTCGACTGCTGGCATCACCACCACAGAATATGAGCCGGGCTTACTTCAGGATCTGCCGGCCTTCTACGAAAAGATAATCCCCAGGAGGGCTGATTATAAGCATAATCTCACCTGGGGGGATGGGAACGGTTATGCTCACGTCAGGGCGGCTCTGGTGAAGTCATTTTTCACCGTTCCTTTCGTGAATGGGAAGATGATCTTGGGCACCTGGCAACAGATCATCCTGATTGATTTCGATAATCGCGGAAGACACCGGGAAGTTGTGGTGCAGATAATCGGGGAGTAGTTCCCAGCAGATGAAACGCCTGTGAGGGTTAGCTCGCCCCTTGACTGGGACCGAAAGTCATCCTGAGAAAGGATAGGGGAGAGGAATGCGGTCGTCAAGCAAACTCAACTTTAAGACACTGGAATGGGTAGACGATCACCTGATGATTCTTGATCAGACCAGACTTCCAGAAGAGGTGGTATATCTCGGGTGCCGGGACTTAGACGAGGTTGCCTCGGCAATCAAGGAGCTGAAAGTTAGAGGAGCTCCGGCCATCGGTATTGCCGCAGCCTTCGGCGTGGTGATCGGTATGCGCGGGCAAAGCTTTCCGGGCTGGAACGAATACCAGCGGAGACTTGACCAGGTCATCTCCACTTTGGCGGGCACTCGACCTACTGCGGTGAACCTTTTCTGGGCTTTGGATAGAATGAGGAAAGTAGCAGAGAAGAACAGGAATCAGGAGCCTGGAAGAATAAGTGAGGTTCTTCTCCAGGAGGCCATAGCGATTCATGAAGAAGACAAGTTGATGTGCGAGAAGATCGGAGAGTTCGGGGCAAGTCTATTGAAAGACGGTGATACGGTTCTTACGCATTGCAATGCCGGCGCCCTGGCCACCGGGGGGATAGGAACCGCTCTGGGAATTATATATACGGCTTCCTGGCAGGGAAAAAAAATCTCGGTCTTTTCAGATGAAACCCGCCCAGTGCTTCAGGGGGCGAGGCTGACCGTTTGGGAGCTCCAACAGCAGGGAATAGATGTCACCCTTATCTGTGACAATACCGCGGCGAGTGTGATGAAAAACAAAAACATAGACTGCGTCATCGTCGGTGCTGACAGAATAGCTGCCAACGGGGACGTGGCAAACAAAATCGGGACGTACAATGTAGCAATCCTGGCCCGTTTTCATAATGTGCCGTTTTACGTTGCTGCTCCCAGCTCGAGCTTCGACCCCTCAATATCAGACGGAACGAAAATCAAAATAGAAGAAAGATCACCTGAGGAAGTTACCGATTGTTTCGGGAAAAAGACTGCGCCTGATGGAGTCAATGTCTATTCTCCAGCTTTTGATATTACTCCGGCGGAATTAGTGACCGCCTATATAACTGAAAAGGGAATCGAAAGACGCCAAAGCTGAAAGATTCCATGCTTGCCATTCAAGGTCAAGCGTCGACCTGGACCTGTTTTCAAATAGCAACTTGAGCGCCGACTGTCAAATCACGCATTCTGGCTTTTCATTTACTGCTTTTTTGCTGGACTGCTACTGTCAAGAAGCCGACTTGAACTGAAAGCGTAGTTACCTGAAGAGGCCAATGTTCCAGGCCTTGGAGGCCAGATGCGTGGGAAGACAGCTGTCTTTCAGTCCAACCTGCACCGTGGGTTTCCGGGCGGCTGCGGTTGCCCAATAGTCTGAATCGCGAGGTCGTATTTGCTATGATGGGATAGCCAGTTGATCAGAATAATTTGTTGCCGAGGATAGGTTTGTAGGCATTCACGCAAGGGGAGACCTTGAGCAAATCAAGGGTGGTAGTGGTAAGAAGTCCAGGTGTGATTAGTGCCTCCGGAAACGTAGACAAAAGTGTTCTATCCCTTATGGTCAGGCGGGGAATCTGCCGCCTTACTTCCGAGTCAAGAGCCGAAGATGCGCTGGGACATTTCTTTTCAACCAAAGACACAATCGGCTTAAAGGTGAACTGCCTGGCAGGACGTATGGCTTCCACCCACCCTGAGATAGCTTTGGTTGCTGCTGACTTGCTGAGGCGAATCGAGATCAAATCCAAAAATATCATCATCTGGGACAGGTCTTCTTACGAACTAAAAGAAGTGGGATTTCCGCTGGACCCAAAAGGCGGCGATTTCCTGTGTTTCGGTACCGATGCGCAAGGAGTAGGCTATTCTCAGGAACTGATCAACCAAAGAAGCATCGGCAGTCTGATCAGTCAGATAATGGAGAAGTTTACTAACGCACAGTTGAACCTTCCGGTGTTGAAAGACCACGGTCTCTCCGGCGTCACCTGCTCCCTTAAGAATTTTTTCGGGGCCATTCACAATCCAAACAAGTATCATGACGCTGCTTGCGATCCGTACATTGCTGATCTGAATGCGCTTCCCCAGATAAGAGGGCAGCACAAGCTGGTGGTCTGCGACGCCCTGAGGGTTCAGTTTCACGGGGGCCCATCATATCACCCCCAGTGGGCGGAAAACTTCGGGGGGGTCATCATCGGAGACGATCCGGTGGCGGTTGACTTCGTGGGGTACCAGATGATGGACAAAATGAGGCGTAAGCATAATCTCTCGAGCTTGGAAAAGGCTGGCAGAAAGCCGAAACACATTTTCACTGCAGCAGACAACGAGCATAGGCTAGGAAAAGCCAGTTTGGGGGAGATAGAGTTGGTGGAGATGACCATTTGACGCTCAGTACCCCGGGGAAAAAGACCCTTGGCCCGAGAACTTGAAGGATTAGTGGCGTGAGCAAACTTGATCGAAGAAGATTCCTAAAATGCTCCTTGTGCGCGGCAGGCGGGGCGATTTTGCCCCAGGTTTTGCCGGGCGGGTCACTTCTCATTCCGGCCCGGAGTGCTTCTGCCTCACCCACCCAGGCTAATCTGTCCCACGTCGAGGCGAAATATTACAAGAAACTTGAACACAAGGAGATAGAGTGTGTGCTCTGCCCCAGAGAGTGTAAGATCGGAGACAGGGAGAGAGGATACTGCGGGTGCAGAGACAATCAGAACGGAATCTATTACACACTTGTCCACTCCCGCCCGTGCTCCGTTCACAGAGACCCGATTGAGAAGAAGCCTTTGTTCCATTTCCTTCCGGGGACAGATGCGTTTTCCATTGCCACGGCGGGATGCAACCTGAACTGCAAGTTCTGTCAGAACTGGGAGATCTCGCAGGTGAGACCCGAGCAGGTAATGGCTTATGATCTTTCCCCAGAGGAAGTGGCAGCGTATGCCGAGCAAACCGGATGCAGATCCATCGCCTACACCTACTCTGAGCCAATAGTATTTTATGAGTACATGCTGGATTGTGCCGTTGCTGGAAGGAGAAGAGGGATCAGAAGCGTGGTGATCACCGCCGGGTACGTTAATCACGATCCCTGGCTGGAGCTGATAAGAGAAGTTGACGCCATCAAGGTGGACTTCAAAGCTTTCACCGAAGAGTTCTACCGGGATATCTGCTGCGGGGAACTCAAACCGGTGATGGATGCCCTAGTTGATCTGGCACAAAGCAAAATCTGGTACGAATTAGTCTATCTGGTGGTACCCACCCTCAACGATAATCCCAGCGACATTAGAAGAATGTCTAAATGGATGGTCCAAGAGTTAGGCCGGGACGTGCCCATTCATTTTACCCGTTTCAGCCCCAAGTATCTTCTCAAGAATCTTCCTCCCACTCCGGTGTCGTCGCTGGAGAAGGCCAGAGAGATTGCCCAAGAGGAGGGGATGAATTTTGTGTACGTGGGAAACGTTCCCGGTCACAAGGGAGAACATACCTATTGCCCTGGCTGTCGACAGGTGTTAATAGAGAGAATAGGCTACACCATCATACAGACGAATCTGCAGGACGGCAAGTGTAAATTCTGTATGAAGACCATACCCGGGGTGTGGAGTTAGGTGAGCAGAGACGAAAACCTTTATTCCACCCTGACGACATTCGACTGCTCTTCGCAAGGTGCAGAGTTTGGCCGTGAATGAGCTAAATAAAGCCCGGTCTCGCCTGAAGCGAAACTGGGCTGAAGTTTAATTGGTCGTCCGGGACTGATTTCCTTCTGAAAAGATGCCCGCGCGTTCACAGATGTCATACCACCCGGCCAGCTTTCTTCTGGCCTGTATTCTTCTTGGCTTCTCCTCCATGGTTGCTCAGATCGTGCTTTTTCGAGAGATGATGGTCTCCTTCTACGGTAATGAGTTGTGCCTGGGAGTCATGCTTGCAGTATGGCTTTTATGGGTAGGAATTGGTTCGGCTTTGGGCAACAGGATAGCACCCAAGCGAAGCAATTCCGCCGAGAGACTCTCCCTATGGTACTTCTTGATTTCGGTTGCAGCTTTGTCGACCATTATCGTCATAAGATTCTCCAAACAGATTTTAGGCACGGCTCCGGCAGAGATAGTGGGTTTCCTTCCAATGTTTTTCTTCGCATTTGCGGCAATGAGCTTTTTGTGCCTTTGTCTGGGGATAACCTTCGTACTTAACTCCAAATCATGGACACTCGATGAAAGCTTCGTTTTCTCAGTGAACAGGGTTTATCTATGGGAATCTGTGGGGGCAGCGCTGGGCGGATTGTTGGTTACCTTCCTTCTGATTCCTAATCTCTCCAATTTCACGATCTCATTTCTCTTGTTCTCTTTAAATCTTCTCTTTTGTTCGTTGGTCCTGACCAAAGGCCGCAGGAGGGCCACTAAGGTTATGACGTGGCTGGCGGTAGTCATGCTGCTGGGAGGTTTTTCCGGATCAAGGCTGGATAAGTTACTGGATCGTTTCACCGCCGCCAGAATGTGGAGAGGTCTGCCTCTGGTTTACTCCCAGGATACCAGATATGGCAATATCGCGGTCACCAAACAACATGAACAGGTTACGTTTTACCAGAATGGACTGATGCTATTCTCCTATCCGGATGATTTCTCCGCAGAGGAGGCGGTTCATTTTGCTCTTCTGGAACATCCGCGTCCGCGAAGCCTTCTTTTGATTGGGGGAGGAGTGGGAGGGGCGCTGTCTCAGGCCCTGAAATACGACAGCTTGAAGATAGACTATGTAGAAGTAGATCCGGACCTAATAAGAATAGCAGAAGCCTATCTTCCCGCGGCGGAGACTCAAACTCTCAAAAATCCGTGGATTGATATTCACTTCATGGACGGTAGACTTTTCGTTAAAAAGAAGTTCGGGTCCGGCACACAAAAACTGTACGATCTAGTCATACTCAACCTGCCTGACCCCTATACCGCTCAGCTGAACCGCTTCTTCACGCTGGAATTTTTTAGCATGATAAGATCGATCCTGAATGACGACGGGGTCTTCTCCTTCCGGGTCAGCTCGGCCGAGAACTATATCAGTAAAGAATTGAGCCTTTATCTTTCATCCGTCTACCGGACTCTGAAGTCCAGTTTCCAAGAGGTGAAGGTTCTACCCGGTTCCAATAACGTCTTCATCGCCTCAAAAACCAAAGGAGTTCTTTTTGAAGACTGGCAGACCATGATCGAGAGACTTGAACAAAGGGGCATTTACACTAGGTTTGTGAACCAGAATTACCTGCCCGATCGTCTCTCTCAGCTCAGAGTGGAGTTCTTGAGGAGTGCGTTTTCTCGAGAAACCGGAAGAGTTAACTACGACTTAAATCCTGTCTGTTACTTCTACAACAGCATTTTGTGGAGCAAGCAATTCAAGTCGTTGGAAAAGGCGCTTTTGCTGTCTTTGTCTCAGATCCGGCCTGCATGGTTTTTGGGAGCAGCGGTCTTGATTTTCTCATTGGCTTTTTGGTGGTGCGTACTGTTTTGGTCAAGGGGATCAAATCTGGCCCTGGCAGCCATCTTCGTAGCTGGATTTACCAGCATATTCGTCGAGATAATCGTGGTTCTGTCATTCCAAATATTCTATGGATATGTTTATTCTATGATAGGAGTGATATTCACGCTTTTCATGTTGGGTCTCGCCGCCGGCGCTCTCGCCGTACAAAGGGTTGCCGAAAAGAGAAAGATAAACTTCAGAGGGCTGGTTTTGGTCCAGTTGCTTCAGGTGGTGTTCGTGCTATGCGTCCTCGCTGCGGTATGGACTTTCTCGAAAAGTTCGCCCTCAGGCGCAGGAGTCATGGTCTTACTGTTCTCAATCATAACTGTTTCGGGCGTACTCGGGGGGGTGGAGTTCGCCTTGGCAAACCACCTTTTTCTCCAAATGAGAACCACCAAGAAAGCCGG
>CAYGCR010000003.1:0-93696 GCA_964348415.1 uncultured Ignavibacteria bacterium
GTTTTTTTACTATGGACCTGAAATTCAGGCTGGCTCCGGGCAGCACAATGCCCCGACCCGCGCCCAGAGGAACCCGCCTTTTGGTCCTTCCTTCCTTGGTCCTGATGAAGAGAGTTCCCTTGGCCTTGACGTGCATGTTCCCTTCGTTCTTAGCGGTTGCCTGGAATATCATGGCGTCCTTTCCCACCTGTTGCATCAATCTGGGATTGGTGATGGGCTCGGCTTTGAAGTCCGTGATCTCGAGTTTTTTCACCACTCCGCCGAATCTCTTGATGGTCACCTCCACGAAGCAGGGCATCTGGAACCGGTAATCCGCTCTGCCAAATACCCTTTCTGCTTCTCGCCTGTGCGGCAGAATCTCGAAAATCACCGCGGCGTACCTGCCTCCGAAAGCGTCCCGGGGGGCTTTCACAGAAGCGGTGACCGTCTTGGTGCTTCCGGGCGGAAGCGGAAAAAGGGTGTCACTCAAAGTTATCCAGCCGGCGCAGGAGAACTCCGACTCTCCTTCCTGCAAAATGGCGTAGGATCCGACTTGCTCCTGGATCATATCGCCCGGGTAAGCTCTGATGGAGACGGTGTCGAACAGCCCCTCGTTATTTACAAGGATCTTGAAGGTTTTCTTAGCTCCGGGGCCGATCTCAAGCTCCTGGAGAATAGGGCTCAAGCGAACATCGAACTGGGCTTCGATCTCACGCGAGGGAAGGCACAAGCTGACAGGCAACAGCAGAAATATGATTGCTATTCTTTTACAGAACATCGCAGCTCTTTTTAAAAATACGGGGTGATCGTCTTCCTGACAAAATGAAACGGTTTGTCTCTTACTGACCCACGACCCACCAGGTGCCCGTCTCGGGATCGATCCAGTCCTTCTGGCACAGCAGTTTCAGGCTGATGTTGCCATGGGCCTGGTATTCACAGGCAGAATTGCACTCTTCCACACAGATCATGTTCCACAGCTTGATCTGTATGCCATCGTGCAGCTGCTGGGAATCGTACAGGGTATCCCACTCTGCCGGGTCGTTCAACTGTGCGGGGGTTGCCCACAAGGGGTCCCCTGGCGGCGGCAGGACAGCACCTTCCGGACCTGCGTAATACCAGATGGGAATGATCGGGTTGACCGAAGTGCTCTCGGCGAGTAGGTCGGTAAAACCGTGATAGTCCACCAGCAGGTGCTGGTTGCTCTGCAGGACCGCGGTAATGCAGTCGGCACCGTAACAGCCCGGCTTACGGACCTCCCAGTCCCACCTGGTGGCGGAGAGATTCCAGTAGGCCCACTGGGCTATGGAAGCATGTACCTTCACCGGTACCTCCCAGTCCTTGTTGCAGTATCCCCACTCCGGCAGGGTAGCCCAGCACCTGGCCAGGTTGGCAACGTCTCCAATCGGCTGGTACACCCAGGCACCATCAATCCAGGCCCAGGTCTCGACCTCTATCGCAGGTGCGTTAGATGCGAACACCGGCAGGAGTGCGAGCACCAAAATCCCTAAAATCAACTTTTTCATATTTTTTCACCTCCCTTCAATTTAACCATTCTATCATCTCAGCGCAAGTTGTTTTTTCCCCCTCAAGCCAAAAGCGATCACCCCATATTCTTTCCTGTTTTGATTTGTTTATCTTGTTGCTGGCTCCGCCACGGAAAAGGGCGGAGGTTCTCTGCCGTCACTAAAACATCCGGTGTCCAGCTCATTGCGGTTCCCGCTAAGTTTGGTAACCGGACAAAGCCTAACGAATAACAGCATCAAAATGCGTGGTCTCATACCTTTCAGTGGTGCTTTGCGTTGGTTGTGCGTCAGGCGGTTGGTCCCTCACTGGCCCGATTTGTCCTGCCAATCAGTGAACTTTGGGCTCGTGTCAAGCCATGCCCCGTCGCTTAAGAGTTTTATGCTTACGGTGGCTGCATCGCCGAGCTCGCTTGACGGCGTAGATTCGTTGACGATAATTCTATGCCACAGCGCCCAGGAGCCAAGAGCCGGGCTGGTCGAACTTACGTGTATGTCGTAAGCGTTCAGCTCGTCCGACCGCATCCAGCGGAGGCCGTCGATTGTAGCTGTGGGCGGCGCGATGGCATAATAGTTTTCTATGGAATTCTCCGGACCTCCGCTGCCCTGGAAGTCCCCAAAGCCGTTGAAGTCTATCAAAACGTCGCCATTGCTCTGGATGGACCCGGCCAGCACCTTCCCGGCATAGGAGCCCGGTGATCGGACGTTCCATTCCCACTGGGTGGATGAGAACCGGAACGAAACCCACTGTTCCTCTGCTGCGGGAGAAAAGTGAGGGGAGTCAAGGGTCAGTGGGATGGGGGATAGAGGTCTGTGCCGATCAATGCTTGCGGGAACAAGAGTGCCCGGTTGGATCATTCGGGAAACTTCAACTGCCCTTGCTCTCAGAGTATCAGCGGACAAGAGTTGCTTCTGGGCTGGCTGGTTGCTCTGAGAAAAAGCAACAGAGTACACGATTATAAACCACAGCGTCACCAAAAACAGAAAGCTTTTACGGTACCACATGATTTCTCGTCCTCAACTAGAGATTGAAAAATCTACCCTTTCCACGTCCCGGATCCTGAAAAGGCCGGGCGACACAACGGTAGAACCAATTGTCAATTAGAGCATTGAGGCTGAATCAACCCCTCCTCCGGAGATTTGCGGACAACCTCGTCCTTGCCAGCTCCCCCACGTCCCTGTTGGAGAGTAATCGGAAAGGAAATCCCTTCTTCCCCTTCTACTCAGTCTGGATGCAGCTGAGACCGCTATCAAAAGGCAGACCTCAGCTACCTTATCCCAATGGCAAAATCGTTTGCCTGGTTTCTCTAACTCCCCTCCCTCCTTGCACAGAACGCAAACACTAAACGTTTGACGACCCGTGGTGCTCGCGCACATTCTGCCCCGTGAACCCTCTACGGTTTCAGAGCACAAAAATCTACTTTACCGCTAGAAATATATCCCCTCCGCCCGCTCCTGTCAAGGGAAAAATGCAATCTGTTCAATTTTTGCACCCTCATCTCTGCCGCAGGCGGAACTCTCCAGTTCCGCCAAAATACAGCCGGAACGACCACAAACCTCTCTGACTCAGAATAAGAAAACAGCTCTCTGTTCGGCTATGCCCCTACTTCCATGTGAAGAGCAATCGCAGGTCACGGTACTTTTTCTTACCTCGAAGGTACGTGTTTCGCTATTCACCCAACCACTCTGCCCCCTGTCCAGACAAACCTGCCCTCCCGGGCAGGCCTGCCTGAACGCGACGTTATCATAGCGATAAATCCACATATGTCAATGGGAAAACATCGCATAAGCGTTACGTAGTCGCAATACGCAGTCAGCGTCCGTGAGAATAAGGACGGAAACTGGTAGTTTTATCTCTGTGTGGTTCACGCGGGGAACCCGGCGGGACGAGGGCTTAACGTTTTTCAGTTACGCTCGACGTGAGCTCGATTTGCAGCGGGGAGCTGGATTTCCACGAAGATGCTTTCCATATTCTCCGGAATTGCCTTGATCTTGCAGGGATGTTTGCGCTTGAAAATTGCGAGACTGCTGGCTTTTGAAGTTGGGGGGATAGAGTGATTCTCGACCACGCTTTGAATGAGGCAAAAGTCACCAACTTGAAGATGCCTTCCGGGCCGGCGGAAAAGGCATCTTTTTAAATTTCCGGTCACGGCGTGCCGATACCATATAATAGAGGAGAAGCTAGGATAACCAGAGCTACGGTCCCCATCATGCAGAATCTCTTTGAAGCTGAATGACGGAGTCTGGCAGCGTTATTCTTTCTGCTCCTCATTTTAATATCGTTTGTTCCCGACCTGTCACAGGGGGTGGCTATAATGAAAAGACTTTTCTTGTGGGGATGTGTGTTTGTGCTATTCATCGGCTTGGTCGTTGGTGGACAGATGGAAAGCTATTCCGGGCAAGGCGACAGTCGGCGGCAGACAACGGATTTGCACGAACTGAGAAGGGCGGTGGCAGACAGCACCGACGACGCACAGCAAGCAGTAAACGGAGGAAGCGTTTATGCTTCCGTTCCGTACATGGAGTTGATGTTAAACTGGTTCCAGAAAAGGTGGGGAGGGGGGGTGAGGTTTCCCAACCTTTCCATACCCAAGGGTGCCGAGATAAATTCCGCTTACGTCTCTGTGGTCTCCTATTCGACCTGCTGGTTGCACGCGTACGATTCGATTGCCTGTGAAGCCGTGGACAGCGCCTCCGGCTTCACCACGGCGCAAGGCTCCTACGACCTGAGCACCCGCTGGGCAAACAGAACCGATGCAGTGGTTGTCTGGAATGAGGACATGAGAAATTCTTCTATACTGCCCGATTCCACTCCGGATCTAAAAGACCTGCTGCAGGAGATAGTCGACCGACCGAACTGGAAGTCCGGTAATTCAGTTGTCTTCCTGTTCAAAAACATAAAGGACGGCGATGATTCCTCCATGTTTGAGTTCCGGACCTGGGAAGATGGCAATTGGGAGGAATCGCTCTTCGTCAGCTATACGCCTCCCAGTGCGGTGGACGACGATGACTATTTCGTGTCGGAAGCTTCCGATTTTTCCCTGGGCCAGAACTACCCGAACCCGTTTAACCTGAGAACCAAGATCGCTTATAGCATACCAAGAGGATGTAACGTTAAGCTGACCATCTATGATCTGTTGGGCAGGAGAGTCAGGGCACTGGTTGACGAGTATCAAGCGCCAGGATGTGAATCTGTGGACTGGGACGCCACGGATGACGAAGGCAAGATCGTGGCCAGCGGAATTTACTTTTACCGACTGGAGGCCCAACCGCTGAGCCAGACAAAGAAATTGTTGTTGATAAAATAAATCTCCCTGACAGGGTACCTGTCTTGCCCTCGGGTGCCGAAAGCGTCGCTGGCGACAATTACCCCTCGCCCGGGAGATTCCTTCTTTTGGCTCAAACCGGTGAGGTGTGCTGCGAGAGCTCCTCTGCCATTCCGCTGATTTCCGAGTCAGGACTGTTTGTCAATAGACCCGTATTTATTTTGATTCCGCTGGCAGGGACAGACAGTCGATAGCAGCCCAGGCGATTATTCTCCATCAAAGTCTGGCTCGGCTCCAGGTAAGGCGAGACCTGTTTCTTTAGTCGATGCAGGTAACGGGTCTGATTCTCTCCTGGCTCCAGGTCGTTCTTATGTATCCATCCCTGCTTATTCTTGAAGCTCGCCCAGGCTAATTTCACCAGATATTTGAAGCTCTTGGCCGGAAGAGCGACTTTTTTTCCATTTATCCAGACAAGAAACTTGTCCTTGATCGGCGTTCCGTCGATGACCAGGTATGGTTCTTCTCCCTTGCGCATCTGGCGTCCGAGTATGAGAGCTCCTCGTTTCTTCCGTCCCTCTGATCTCTGTTCGACGCTCTCTTTTAGTTTTTGGGCCACTCGTCGTGGAATCACCCCCTCCAACTCCTCCAGACTTGCATCTTTTATTTTTCTCGGGGTGCAAAAACCAGCCCTCACTAAACTCCAGAGGTAATCTCTTCCCAGACCGGGAATTCTCAGACGGGCTAATTTGACCCCGTCATCGTTCACTCCGAAATTCGTCTTCAAGGAAAGCCTCTTCAAGAAATGAACCAGCCTCCTGTCTGAGTTTAGAACTCTGGCTATTCCGCAGGCAGCATCCAGAAGCCAGCTTGTCCTCTGCCCGATCTGCTCGATCTGACCCGAACGACAGGAATACTTATTTTCCAGGTATAGAGTGGGCTCCGGGGTTATCCATTCGCAGAGAAGAAAGGAGATCTTCACCAGCCTGGTTTCCTCAAGAGAGAAACCGATATCCCTCTCCAGAAGAGACTTGATCTGTTCGCAAGCGGGGGCGGTATTTTGGTGCCTTTGTTTCAAGGCTCTCTCGTATACCCGGTTCTGCTGCTCCCAGAATCCCACGGCCAGGTAAATGTCTTCACCGTCCTTTGTATTTAGGATCGAATAAAGCCAGCTGAAAGGATCGAGGTCTACGGGTTGGTCCAGCTTCTTCTTGATGGAGAGAGCCGTGCGAATGGAGATTCCTTTGAAGGTACATAATGTGCCAAATCTGGAGGAAGAAAGAGATTCGCCGTCCTTCAGGAGAATATTCTCCCGGACCAGCTTTTCCAGCACCTGCTCTAACTCGGCCTCTTCTTGAGAAGTCAGCTTGCCACGCAGGCTCGAGGACATAACCGGTTTAAGCTCTAACAGACTCTTGCCTGCACCAGAGGTGACCAGATCCAGGACGATGTCTGTAAGATCTTTTTTGTCAAGCTGCGAAACTGTCTTTTGCTCCTCGCCTTCAACGTATCCCTCCCATAGCGAATCGAACTGAA
Organism: uncultured Ignavibacteria bacterium; assembly: GCA_964348415.1. Classification (GTDB taxonomy): domain Bacteria; phylum Zixibacteria; class MSB-5A5; order MSB-5A5; family SM1-73; genus SM23-73-3. Next base: position 6,299 of record CAYGCR010000003.1, read on the forward strand.
ACTTGTTCTGGGCGATTATTATCGATCTTCCAAAATCTTTCTCCATGCCAAACCTGCCCGCTCTTCCCGACATGTTCTCGTACTCGCTCCAGCTTATAGGGAGCATCACCGCCTTGCCGGAATGCTTTCCCGTCTCGAATTTCTGCGTTTCGATGAACACGGTCTTGGCAGGAAGGTTTATTCCCAGGGAAAGAGTGGTGGTGGAGAAGATCGCCCTGATTTCGCCTTTCAGGTAGAAATGCTCTACCAGTCTTCTCTCGTCGAAAGTCAAATCGGCATTGTGGAAGGCTACGCCTTTTTGAAGGACTAACATAAGCGCTTGTTTCAAGGTGGTGTTCTCCAGCTCCGAAAGGGCCTCGATTGCTCCAGAGCTGGCGGGCAGACTTACTTTTTCCGAGAAAAGGAAGGCACATTCCTCACAGTTCCTTTTGCTTTTCAAGAAAACCAGTATCTGCTCTCCTTGCTCAAGTAGTTTTTGCATGTTAGCGAAAAGAATCTGGTGGGACTCGTCTGAATCCATTTGCACCAGCTCATGCATCCCTTCTTCGCCAGAGTTGTATTTCCTGAAATGAAATTCTCCGTCAAGAAGCACACCCTGCAAAAGCTCCACCGGTCTGGATTTATCAAAAAGAAGTCTGCACTCCAGCCAGGATGAAAGTTGATCGGCGTCTTTCAATACCGCAGACAACCCTAGAATCTGGGGGGAATATCCCGAGCTTTTGATCTTGGTCAAAGCTAGCTCCAGTAAAGGTCCGCGCGAGGGATCGCCTACCATCTGGAGCTCGTCGACTACGATAAGGTTGATCAGGCTGAGGACATCCAGATTCTTTATCAGAAGCTGATTGAATTTCTCATAAATCATAATAGATAGGTCGAAATTGCCCTTTTCTATGTCCCGGTCATCCTCCTGTCTGTCTCTGGTGGAGATCGCCACCTTGACACCCAGTCCGCCATATTTCTCCAGAAAATCGGAATACTTCTCTTCGGCCACAGCTTTTAGCGGAACCAGATAAACAACCTTCTTTCTTTTGAAAAGATTGGCCACCGCGGCCATCTCCCCACAAAATGTCTTGCCGGAGGAGGTAGGAGCAGAGATGATCAAACTCTCACCGGTCATCAGGTTGTGTTTTGTTACAGCCGAGGCTTGAAGGGGCAGGAGATTGTCGCCCTGGATGGCCTTCCATCTTTCAATCACCGATTGTGGAATTCCATATCTTAAGAGTTTATCCACTTTCATCATAGCCTCCCATTCGGTAAGTTGACTGAGGTCTCCCGATCTATCCAAACAACCTTTGAAGAAATTTCCCTCCTCTGGAGTTGCAGAAGATGTCTGGCTCACGTTAGGTCTCCGGAAATTCCGCCTCCTTTATATTCTTTATCGTCGTTTTGGCAATATACTGCACGTTTGTGCAGCTGTCAAGCAAAAAATGAGATTTTTTTGCGAGGCTCCAAAAAGATGCTGTCTGAGAAAATCTCAAGGAATCAAAGCTGCAGACTTTAGCAGGCTATCTATCTAATCCTGAAGTCTATTCCAGGCAAGTTTTTGTAACCCTGTAATTCAAAAGAACTTAGTTCTTTTCTTTACCGCTTCCGAACTTACCGGTGTGAGGATGCTTCGAGCACTGCTTCCAATCTTTTTGTTGACTTTGCGACAAATGCCTCGTATATTCTGTGATGCTCAGAGAATAAACCTTCATTCTTCATGTTCGAGGACCCCGGGGACATGACTTCAAAAACCACTTCTTTTTCAGAACCAGAGGTCACTCCCGAGTTAGTCAAGGAACACGGGCTTTCTTCGGAAGAGTATGAGATGATCCAGAAGATTCTGGGTCGAAAGCCCACCTACACCGAGCTGGGGATATTCTCGGTGATGTGGTCGGAGCATTGCAGCTACAAGAATTCTATAAAGGTCCTGAAGACGTTCCCCCGGGAAGGGGAGCATCTTCTGGCCAAAGCGGGGGAAGAAAATGCGGGTGCGGTAGACATAGGCGACGGGTTTGCGGTCATTTTCAAGATCGAGAGTCACAACCATCCCAGTGCTGTGGAGCCCTATCAAGGTGCGGCGACCGGGGTGGGCGGAATCATGCGGGATATCTTCACCATGGGTGCCCGTCCCATCGCTTGTCTGGACTCGCTCCGTTTCGGAGAACTGTCATCCCCCCGAGTCAAGTATCTCTTCGACGGCGTGGTCAGGGGAATCGGCGATTACGGAAACTGCTTCGGCGTTCCTACGGTCGCAGGCGAGGTTTACTTCGAAGACTCTTATACCGGCAATCCCCTGGTCAATGCCATGTGTATAGGCGTGGTGAAGGTGGATCAGATGGCCCGGGGGAGCGCCAAGGGTAAAGACAATCCGGTCCTCTTGGTTGGCGCCTCCACCGGCAGAGACGGAATCCACGGCGTCACCTTTGCATCGGAGGAGATCTCGGAAAAATCGGAAGAGAAACGACCCTCAGTTCAGATAGGCGACCCGTTCATGGAAAAGCTTCTTCTGGAGGCTACCCTGGAGATAATCAAAGAGGATTTGATCGTCGGGATTCAGGATCTGGGAGGAGCAGGGCTCACCTGTTCCACCTGTGAGACTGCCGCCAGAGGCAGAAGCGGCATTGAGATTGACGTCTCCCTGGTGCCGGTAAGAGAGGAGAACATGATCCCCTACGAGATGATGCTCTCGGAATCGCAGGAGAGAATGCTGGTCATCGCCAAGAAAGGCTGTGAGAACCGAGTGCAGGAGATCTTCAAGAAATGGGGATTGCATTCGGTGATCATCGGCAAGGTTACAGATGACAAGATGCTCAGGGTGAAAAATCGGGGCGAGGTGGTGGCAGAGATTCCGGCAGCTTGCCTGGCGCTGGGAGGGGGGGCTCCGGTGTACACCCGGGAGAGAAAGAGACCGGAGTACCTGGAGGAAGCCAATAGGCTGGACTTGTCTGATTTGCCGGTGCCTGACGACCTTAACCAGACCCTTCTGCAGCTTCTGGGTTCAGCCAATATCGCCAGCAAGAGGTGGGTTTATGAGCAATACGACACTCAGGTGAGGACCGCCACGGTGGTGGGACCTGGCTCAGATGCCGCGGTTTTGAGGATAAGGAAGACAAACAAGGCCATAGCCACCAGTACCGACTGCAACGGCCGCTATTGTTATCTGAATCCCCGGATAGGGGGAAGAATTGCAGTAGCCGAGGCGGCCCGAAACGTGGTGTGTTCGGGTGCTAAGCCTCTGGCCATAACCAATTGTCTGAATTTCGGCGATCCATATGACCAAGAGGTATATTGGACTTTCGTCGAATGCGTGACCGGGATGGGTGAAGCTTGTCGCACGTTCAACACCCCGGTGACGGGTGGAAACGTAAGCTTTTACAACGAAGACCCGGAGAGAATCGTTTATCCTACTCCTGTGGTGGGGATGGTCGGCTTGGTGGAGGACTTAGAACATATTACCACCATGAGCTTTAAACAGGAGGGAGACGTAATCGTTCTCTTGGGGGAGAACAAGGAGGAACTGGGAGCCAGCGAATACCTCAAGGTGATGCACAAGCTGGTCAAAGGAAACACGCCGGAGTTGGATCTGGATAGGGAGAAGAAAATCCAGGAGGCCTGTCTGGCGATGATTAGGGCCGGAATAGTGAAATCTGCGCACGATTGCTCCGAGGGAGGGCTGGCTGTGGCTTTGGCCGAATGCTGCATTTCCTCTCCTGCGCATTTGGGCGCGAAAATAAGGCTTGACCAAGGTATGAGACCGGATGGGCTGCTTTTCGGAGAATCGCAATCGAGAATAATCATCACATTGAGCTCTGAGCATCTGGCGGAGCTGGAAAAGGTTGCTGGAAGACACCAGATTCCCTTTTCAGTGATTGGTGAAGTGGACGGGCAGAATTTGAAGATAGAGGGAATGATAGATCTGGCGGTGGACAAGCTTGCTAACACGTATGAGAACGCCATCGAGCGAATAATGGAGAAGGAACTTAAAGCCGTTTAACTTGACCAATAATTGACGCCGCAAACGGAATTTTCCGCCGGTTAGGCGGTATAAATAGAAAGAGATCGAGTGGCTGAGATAGGTTTCCCGAATTTTAGCCTTGACAGTAGGAGAATCTGTGATTAGATTAAAAAGTTGCGAAGAGTTGAACACTGATGAAGGAGGTGAGAAAGGAGAATGAGAAAACCGATCCTGATCCTGGTTCTGGTAGTTGTAGCGGCGTTCTTCATCTTCGGCTTTGCTCTTTCCCAGGAAGAGAAAGGTACGGGCGAGGCTGATACGGTTAAAAAAGAAGTTGCGCAGGAGGATACCACCCAGAAGGAAGATACTACCAAGGTGGTTTACAAGTACGTAGGGAACACCTGGTGCAAGACGTGCCACAACAGCGAGGGGAAAGGGAAAATTTGGGACAAGTGGGCCTCCACCAAACATGCCACAGCATATGCCACCCTGGCCAATCAGGAGTCGAAGAAGATAGCCAAAGAGATGGACATAGAGGATCCGCAGAAAGATGCCAAGTGTCTGGTCTGCCACGTCACTGGCTACGGTCAGCCGACCACGGGCAAGTATTCGCTGGAAGAAGGGGTGAGCTGCGAGGGCTGCCACGGGCCTGGAGAGGTGTATTACACCAAACACGGGAGGGAGAAGGAAAGGGAGTTGGCTCTCAAGAGCGGTTTCGTGCCGCAGCCAGATGAAGAGCTTTGTGTGACATGCCACAACAAGAAGAGCCCAACCTACAAAGAGTTTAAATTCAAGGAAGTATTCACGGTGATTGAGCACCGGACGCCGGAGCCTGAGAAGAAGTAAAACGACTTAAAGGAACATGTTTGAAGAAAACCCCTGCAACAAACGGGGGTTTTCTTTTTGGTGCACCCGGACGCAGTTTGGAACATCTAGCTTTAGCGGGATCGGGAACCTCTTTCCTTGTTGTTTTGAAAACGAAAACAGGTCAAGCAGAACATTGAGACTGCGAAACAATCATTCAAGTATATAATATTCCGAGGGCGTATTAGAAAGATTGAGAGTTGACATTGGTTTCGACGTCTGGTTACTCCCTCGAGGAAGTTTATGGGACCTGCAAAAAGCACTCCGTTAATCAGAGAAATAACCTTCCTATTTTGGGTATCCGCTTGCTTTGTCTTGGCTACATCTCAATTATCTCCAGGCCAGGAGCATATTCAAGCGGAAACGGTCCTTGAATACCCTGCTGAGGCTCCCAAAGTTGACGCCAGAACCCAGAAGTTCCTGCAATCTGTCCCACCCGACTCTGCCATTGCTGTCTGGGTGTTTTTCAAGGACAAAGGAATAACATCCTCTGTTCAGTATAGACGAGCACTGGATGAATCCACTGCCCAGCTTTCCGAAAGATCGCTGAGAAGACGGATGCTAAGGGGGAGCAAGGCGGGACTGGATTTTACAGATCTTCCAGTAAGGGAAGATTATCTGAATCAGCTCAAAAACCTGAACATGAAGATACGCGTAGTCTCCAGATGGCTGAATGCCGCTTCCGTAGAGGCAAACAGACGTCAGATCGAGAGGCTAAGAGACCTGCCCTTTGTCCGGGCGGTCAAAAAGGTTGTGACTTTCACTCGAAGAAGGCCTCTCAGAGAAGAGGAACAATTGAGGAATTTTGGTAAACCCCCCGGAAACCTGGCTTTGGATTACGGAGAATCCTACGCTCAACTGGAGCAGATCCATGTTCCAGAGTTTCACGGGATTGGCTTCAGCGGAAAGGGAGTGCTTATAACTCTTCTGGATACCGGCTTCTTCGTTGATCATCCAGCTTTTGAACATATTAACAACTCTGGCAGATTGTTGGCGACACATGATTTCATTAACGGGGACGACGATGTAGGCGATGGAGATGAATACCAGGGCGACCACGGGACTTCCGTCCTTTCGGTGGCAGGAGGATTTGTCGAGGGGACTATGGTCGGTGGCGCCTTTGGAGCTGAGTTTGCCCTGGCCAAAACGGAGATTAGAGACGAAGAGATTCAAGCAGAGGAAGATCACTGGGTCCGGGGTGTGGAGTGGGCAGACTCCCTCGGAGCTGACATAGTATCCAGCTCGCTCGGTTACAATGACTGGTACACCTACGAAGACATGGACGGCAATACCGCCGTCTGTACTCAGGCGGCTGACCTGGCAGTTTCCAAGGGAATAGTTGTGGTAAATGCCGCAGGCAATGAGAGAATTTACCCATGGTACTATGTGATAGCTCCTGCAGACGGAGACAGCGTGATCGCTGCGGGGGCAGTGAACTTGGCCGGTCAGATTACCGACTTTAGTTCCGCCGGTCCCACGTACGACGGGAGGATAAAGCCGGACGTGTGCGCCCTCGGAGACGATGTCTTCTGTGCAAGTGCATATGGGGGTTACACCAACTCGGACGGTACCTCCTTTGCCGCACCGCTCGTTGCGGGAGCCTGTGCTCTACTCCTGGAAGCACATCCCGACTGGGACCCCATTGACGTCGGGGAGGCACTACGGACCACCGCCAGCCAGGCGGGCAGCCCGGACAACCTGATGGGCTATGGCATCGTAAACGTAGTGAAGGCCAGCGGATTATTCAATTATCTGGTGGTGTCTCCGCAGGAGATAGACTTTGAGGCCCCTTTTGGTGATACTCAGACTCAACAGACTACTTTGAGCATTAGCAATTGGCAAGGAGCAAGTTTGGAATGGAGTGCAAATTCCGAGGCAGCATGGATAACCATTTCTCCAAACGCCGGATTCACTGACGATTTGATCTGGGTGAGTGCTCATCCCTTGTATCTCAAAGCTGGTATCAACCGCGACTCAATCGTGATTTCGGCCGATACTGCCATAAACTCGCCTCAGAAAGTGCAGGTCACCTTCACCCTTCATCCCAGCGTCCAGGTGTTGACCTTTCCAAATCCCTTCACTGATAGCTTGACGGTGATCGTTGAAGAACCAGACCCTTTAAGCAGAATAAGAATAGCGGTTCTGACAGTGGCCGGGGAACTGGTCTACCGATTTCCTGAGAATGATGCAGGCGAGATCTGGCAGCACACGTGGGATGGCAAAAACGAGATGGGAGAAGAAGTGGCAAGCGGAGTCTACTTGCTCAAGGTTGACGTGGATGATCGGTCCAGGATCGTGAAGGTGGCCAGAGCGAAATGACCAGGTAAGCGTTCAAGCATTTAGATTGTAGAGAGTGGGGGCAAATGGGGTTGGGTTCCGCTGGTCTTTTTCCCACTTAACCATTGACTTGCTCTGTTTTTGTTTTAAATTTGGCTAAGATTTGTCTGAGGAGAGGAGCAAATGCCGAGACTGCTGCGAAGATTTCTTTGGAAGATTTACCTTAAGGGGCAGACTTAGTTTGCAGCTGGTTTCCTCATTGCTTTTCGATTTTGCGTTTCAGTCAGGATTCAGTTTTCAAAGTGAAGGGAGTAAGAATGGTTTCGTATAGATGCCCGAAAATCAAAACACGTTTACCAGGACCCAAGAGCAGGCGACTTATCGATCGAGACGAGAGGTACGTTTCTCAGTCCTATACCAGAGCTTACCCGGTGGTTCTCTCGCATGCGCAAGGAGCTTACCTATGGGATGTGGACGGGAACTGCTTCATCGATTTCCACACCGGGATAGGAGTATGTTCCACCGGCAACTGCCACCCACAGGTAGTGGAAGCGATCAAGAAACAGGCGGAGAAGGCGATACATATTCCATCAGCCGATTTTTACCATGAGCCGGTGGGAAAACTGGCTCAGAAGCTTTCAGAAATCGTGCCCGGAGAGTATCCCAAGAGAACTTTTTTCTCCAACTCCGGCACGGAAGCGATAGAGACGAGCTTTAAGCTTGCCCGCTATAACCGAAAAAGGCCCCGGACCATAGCTTTTATCAACGGATTCCACGGAAGGACCATGGGAGCTCTGTCTCTGACTTGCAGCAAGATGAATCAGAGAAAGTACTTCGCACCGCTGGTGCCGGAGGTGACGCACGTTCCTTATGGCTACTGTTACCGATGTGCATTTAACTTGACCTATCCAAAATGCGATATAGCCTGTGTCAAATTCATCGAAGAGGAGATCTTGGATAAGGTGGCTCCGGCAGATGAGGTGGCTGCCATAGTCGTGGAACCTATCCAGGGAGAAGGTGGCTACATAGTGCCTCCTCCGGGATATCTTCCCCGGCTGAAGGCTCTGGCTGAGAAGTACGGTATCCTTTTGATCACGGACGAGATACAGTCCGGCATGGGAAAGACCGGAAGGATGTTTGCCATGGAACACTGGAACGTGACGGCTGATATTGTAGTAATAGCCAAAGCCCTCGCCTCCGGTATGCCCTTGGGCGCATGTGTAGCCTCCAGAAAACTCATGTCCTGGGAACCGGGTTCTCACTCCACCACCTTTGGGGGAAATCCTATCGCTTGCGCTGCAGGATTGGTGACGATAGAGCTTCTGGAGAATGGTCTTATGAGAAATGCCACTAAGATGGGCAACTACATAATGAAACATCTGAAGCAGATGATGAAGCGTTACGCCATCATGGGCGATGTAAGAGGAAAGGGGTTGATGATCGGGATTGAGTTTGTCCAGAACAGAAAAACCAAAGAGCCGGCACCGGAGATGACCGAGCAAATCGCCCAGGAGTGTTTCCGAAACGGGTTAATGCTTCTGACCTGCGGCAAGAACGTGATTCGCTTCATACCTCCTTTGATCATAAGCCAGCATACTGCGGACCAGGCCCTGGACGTCTTTGAAAAAGCGGTGAAGAAGTTCAACAGCAAGAAGAGAAGGTAAAGGTCAACAGATTAAACGGATAGACTGGTCAACGGATTAGGCGGATTGAACGGATAGAGTTCCTCAAAGCGGATTTTAAAGGTCGGCATGTGGTCGACCGCGGGCAAAGGAACTCAATCGAAGGAGTAGGCTTTGAGACTGTATGAATACGAAGCCAAGAAGCTGTTCACCCAGTTTGGCATCCCCGTAACGAGTGGTGAGGTTGTCGAACGCAAGGAACAGGCCAAGGCTTTTGTCGAGAGGCTGGACAAGCCGGTGGTTTTGAAAGCTCAGATTCTTTCGGGTGGGAGAGGCAAAGCTGGGGGAGTGAAATTTGCCCGGTCAGCCAAGGAGGCAGAAGAGAAAGCAGGAGAGCTTTTTGGCGCCAAGATAAAGGGCTTCCCTGTCAAGAAGATCCTGGTGGATCAGAAGCTGGAAATCGAAAAGGAATTCTACCTGGGAGTCACGCTGGATCGGGTCAACTACAAGCTGGTCATGCTGGCTTGCTCTGAGGGCGGAGTGGAGATTGAGGAGATCGCCCGAAAAGATCCTCAGAAGATAAAGAAGATAAGCGTTGAGGTGGATCAGACTTTCCACTCTTTCCAGGGAAACGCTCTGGCCGCATGGCTGGGAGCACGAGGTGACAATCTGAAAACGGTCGGCAAGATCGCGGTCTCTCTGTTCAAGCTGTTCAAACAATACGATGCCAAGCTGGCGGAGATCAATCCCCTTATCCTGACCAAAGACGGAAAATACGTTGCCGCCGACGCCCGCATGAGCGTGGACGATGATGCTCTATTTCGGCATCCAGAGCTAGCAGAGATGGGAATTGAGAAGAGGCATGAGGAGGGGGAGATGACCGAAAGGGAAAAGCAGGCCCGCGAGTGGGAAATTCCCTACCTGGATTTGGACGGAGACATCGGCATGTTCCCCGGAGGTGCCGGCTTCGGCATCATGGGGAACGACTTCATCCACTATTTCGGAGGAAGGCCGGCTAACTTCATGGACTCCGGCGGTGGACCCACTCCAGAGCGTCTGGCCAAGATGCTCATTCTTCTGGATGAAAACCCCAACGTCAAGGCCATCTTTGGGGCAAGATTCGGCGGAATCTCCCGTTGCGACGATTTCGCCAAAGGGGTGGTGATGTTCCTGAAGGAACACGGACTTTCAAAGCCCATGGTTCTGCGCATGACCGGAAACATGTGGCAGGAAGGCGTGAAAATCTTTAAAGAGGAGAAGAAGAGAAACCCGGACATTTTCAAAAACATAGAGATTCACGGCATTGAGACTCCCATCGAAGAGATCTCCAAAAGAGCAGTGGAGTTGGAAAAGAAGGCGTAAGGGGCAAGGCGGAGCTTGTCTCCGCTGTGGGTACTTCAAAGTGTAGTTGCCTGATTCATCAGGCGGAGCGAAAGCTCAATCTTTCGACTTGCTCAGGATGCTGAGCTTGCCGAACCATGAATCGAATCCTTGCACAGCAAGCGTCGGATTTATCTGATCCGCAAACCCCAGAATCATGAAGCGGACAAGGAAAATCAAAGTTGCTGTTGCGTTGACCGAGCGGCAGAGAGATTTCGAGATCTTTCGCCAAGAGGTCTTTGCATCTAAGAGATTAAGGGAGAAAGTTGAACTGATGCGGTCTGAGAATAAAGAGCATCTCCAGCGGATCATACCTGACTCAGAGATATTGGTTTGCTTCTCCATTGATCCGAGAACTTTCGCACTTGCAAAAAAGCTGAGGTGGATTCATGCAGCGTTCGTGGGGGTGGATACAATGCTGTTTCCTGAGCTTTTGAAAAGCAAGGTTCTTCTGACCAGTTCAAGGGGGATTCATGGAGATACGGTTTCCGATCACGTGATGGCCATGATTCTGGCATTTGCCAAAGGTTTGGTTTCCGGCTGGAACTGCAAGCAAAACAAGAGATGGTGTCAGGTGGAGGTTATGCAGCAAAGGTTCGAGCCTCAGGAGAAGCTTTTGGGGATCGTAGGATTCGGAACCATAGGTGAGTCTTTGGCCCGAAAGGCAAAGGCCTTTGGCATGAAAGTAATGGCGACCAAAAACCGAGTCAAACGAGGTGAAAGAATAAAATATGTGGACAAGCTCCTGCCAAAGGATAGATTCCGCGAATTCCTCTGCACCGCCGACTTTGTCGTGCTGACGGTTCCACTGACCAAAGAGACGCGTCACATGATAGGGGAAAAAGAGTTGGCTTGTATGAAAGAAAGTGCCATCTTGATAAATGTCGCCCGGGGAGGCGTCGTCGATGAAAAGGCTCTGATCGATGCTTTGGAAAGAAGAGAGATCGCAGGTGCCGGGCTGGACGTTTTCGAAGAAGAGCCTTTAAGCCGGAAAAGCAAGCTCTGGGAGCTGGATAATGTTATCATAACTCCCCACGTGGCAGGCAGCAGACGGGATTATTTCAAAAAGGTGGGGGAGATTTTCAGGATTAATCTGAATCGTTACCTGGACCGCAAACCATTATTGAATTTGTACGATAAGAAACTTGGTTATTAGCAGCAACGTGTATTTGCCTGATTTATCAGGTCAGTTCGGGCTTGATGAATCGCGCGACCGCGAATTGGAAACGTTGGGGGAATCCCCATGGCGATTTTGGCAGACAAAAATAGCAGGGTGATAGTTCAGGGAATAACCGGAAGCGCAGGAAGATTCCACACCGAAAGAATGTTGGATTACGGCACCAACATTGTCGCCGGAACTTCTCCGGGCAAAGGCGGCGAGAAGGTTTTCGACGTGCCGGTTTACGATACAGTAGAGGAGTGCGTGCAGAATCACGGGGCGGATACGTCGGTGGTATTTCTTCCTGCACAATTCGTCATGGAAGCCGCCATCGAAGCCATCTATGCCGGAATCAAGCTTATCGTCGTGGTGCCGGAACATATCCCCATCCTGGATATGATGACCATCCGAAAGGAAGCGCAAAAATTTGGCACAATAGTCTTGGGTGGGAACACAGCCGGGATCATCACGCCGGGAGAAGCAAACTTGGGAATTATGCCGAATATAGCCTTCAAGCCGGGAAGAGTGGGTACAGTCTCGCGGTCCGGGTCACTGACCTATTATGTAGCCGACACGCTTTCCCGCAGTGGCTACGGAGAGACAACCTGCGTGGGTTTGGGTGGTGACCCGGTGTTGGGCAGCACCTTTGATGAGATACTGGAGCTCTTTGACCAGGATGACAAGACCAAGGCTATGGTATTGGTAGGCGAGATCGGGGGAGTCTACGAGGAGATGGCAAAGCCCGCCATCGAGAAGATGACAAAGCCGGTCATAGGAATGGTGGGTGGAGTCTTTGCCCCGCCCGGAAAGAGGATGGGACATGCGGGCGCCATTGTCGAGGGTGAAATAGGAACTGCCCAAAGCAAACTGAAAGCTTTAGAAGAAGCTGGGGCTCACATCGCCAAGACTTTCTTAGACATTCCCAAGATTCTGGAAAAATTGAAGATATAGTGTCTTGATTCCTGGCCGCCAGGTCAGCGGACCTAACGGCCAATTTGACACAACGTCGGTGAATATCACGATACGGTCAGACATAGCATAGAGTACAGCATCTACTTAGACGGAAAAGTCATTATCGCAAGCCCAGCGGCCAATGAGGGGGAGGTAAGAAGGAAAATCCAAGTGGAGGCCGACAAGATCAATAGTGAACGCTGAATCGTACACTCGAGTTGAAGACTGCGCTTAAGAAAATGTTCTTGTTTTGCCGGGCTCTACCTTTATCTTTCTAAAAAGACAGTTCCATTGTCTCTGACGGGGTTCAGCCGGTATGATCAAAAAAGAGGCGCTCTACTGGGAAAAAAAGGAAGAGGGCCGAATTCAATGTCTTCTCTGCCCGGTGGGCTGTGTCATCGCTGAAGGGAAGGTCGGCGTATGTATGGGAAGAAAGAACGAGGGCGGAACGCTGTACGCGACCAATTATGGCAGGCTGGTATCCATCGCTATAGATCCCATAGAGAAGAAACCTCTGTATCATTTCCACCCTGGTCAACCCATCCTCTCGACAGGTCCCAACGGCTGCAACATGAGATGCCAGGAATGCCAAAACTGGACCATCTCGCAGGAGGAATCTCCCACTCAGTATGTCTCACCCGAAGATCTGGTGAGGATCACAACAAGGGAAAATTCGAAGGGTATCGCCTACACCTATACCGAACCTTTGATTTGGTACGAGTACATTTTGGATACGGCAAAGATAGCAAGAGAAAAAGGCCTGTACAACGTGCTGGTGACAAACGGCTATATCCACGAAGAACCCTGGAACAAGTTGCTGCCCTATATCGATGCCATGAACATAGACCTCAAATCCATGGATGATGATTTCTACAAAAAAATCTGCAAGGGGAAACTGGCCCCCGTTTTAAGAACCATAGAGTTGTCTCACGAGAACAACATTCACATAGAGATAACCAATTTGCTCATTACTACCCTGAATGATTCTGAGGAACAGATCCAAAAGCTGGTGGATTTCGTGGCGAGCTTGAGCGACCGCATTCCGGTTCATTTTTCCCGGTATTTTCCCTCATACAAGATGGACCTTCCTCCCACCCCTCTGGAGACTCTTCAGAAAGCCTTTCTTCTGGCGAAAAGAAAACTCAAGTATGTGTATGTTGGGAACGCTTATATCCCAAACACCTCCAACACCCATTGCGCCAACTGTAACGCCCTGTTGATCAGAAGAGATGGTTACTACACCTCCGTGGTCGGCATCGAAGACGGAAACTGTAAGAATTGTGGGACGGCAGTAGATATAGTCGTGAAGTAAGTTGGGTTGTTTTGTTCTGCGAGACTCGGGGTGTGATAAATTCCCACGCCTATTGGGATGGGTGAGTCTGTGAACGATTCTGGATAAGACATGGCGCGCTTAGCCCTTCCCGCCAGACTTTTTCACACCCAGCGCATACGCCGAGCAACATGAGCTTTGAACCGACCATCTTAGGAAGGACCGGCCTGAAGAGGCGGTGCAATCGCAGAAAGCACCAGGCGGTTACTCAAGGAGAATCGGGACAAGATGGTTATTGCCGTTCAGAACTATTGGCTGCGGGCATCACTGACTCCGAATAGTCTTAAGCGAGCTCTCAGGGAGTTACAGTCCGATTACGCGGACATTCTCGTTTCCGGCACCCCAAGTGAGACCAAATCGAAAGGCTATCAATACCGCATGTCGGAAAAGTGGCGGGCAAAGAAAAAGCGGAGCAGGACAAGTTCGTCCGCTCTGCTGTGTTTTGACTGGCAACATATTAGCGATCAACCTCGGCAGCCCGCGCTTTTTTCTTCAGCGCATATTCGGGATAGTGTTTCTGCATACACTCCGGGCAAATGCTATGACTGAAGTCGGCTTCGGTATGCTCAAATAAGTACTCCTCTACCTGTTGCCAGTAATCTTCGTCCTTTCTGATTTTTTTGCAGAACATGCAGATGGGCAGAAGCCCTTTTAGTTGCTTGACTTGTGCCAGAGCCTCCGAGAGCTCTTGGTTTTTCTGTCGGAGCGACTTCTCAAGCTCGATGACTCGATTTCCGGCTCTAATGCGAGCTAAAAGCTCCGTCTTGTCGTATGGCTTGGTAATATAGTCGTCCGCTCCGGCATCCAACCCTTCAATGATTCTCTCTTTTTCAGTCAGTGCAGTGAGAAGGATAATATAAACGTAACTGGGAAGATCAAGACTCCGCACCCGACGAGTCAGTTCCGAGCCGTCCAAATCAGGCATCATCCAGTCGGTGACGAGTATGTCCGGCGTCTCGTTTTTCAGCAAGGCTAAAGCTTTCAGCCCGTCTTCGACGGCGCTCACTTCATTTCCATCCTTGAGCAGGATTCTTCGAAGCATTTTCCTGGAGATCTCGTCGTCCTCTGCGATGAGTATTTTCGTCATTGCCTCTTATAAGCTTAATCATGCATGGTTATGATTTCATAGAACTTTCCTTTTCAAGCCGTTGATGGATGTATTCCTCGAAGCGTTTGAACTCGGTTCTCAGGTTATCTAGCATCTCTTGGGCGTGGGCCAAATCGCCCGTTCGTCCCTGGAGCTCGAGCTTAAGTGCCAGATCCGCGATCCCCCTGGCGCCCAGATTGCCCGCTGCACCTTTGATGCTGTGAGCTTCCCGCTCCACGCCCTCAGCGTCGCCTTCCCTTGTCACTTGGGACAGTATGTTCAGGAGGCGCGGCATGTAGTTCAAAAACTCTTCAAGCATCTCTTCGAAAAACTTCTTGTCACCATCAAACCTGGTGAGAGCGGACTCAATATCAATTGGAATACCTTCCAGTCGAGCATCTTCCTGCAATTTCTCTTGCTCGACAGTCACCCCCTGGGAGTCGGCACAGGCGGTCCACTTTTTTATGGCATCCAGCAGTTCTTGCGGCTCTATCGGTTTTGAAATGTAGCCGTCCATGCCTGCCCTAAGGCATCGTTCACGATCGCCCTTCATGGCGTGGGCAGTCATAGCGATTATGGGTGTGTGACGCTCATTGCCTTCAGTCTTGCGGATAGCTTGCGTAGCCTCCAGACCGTCCATCTCGGGCATCTGCACATCCATGAGAATAAGGTCGTAGTTCTTGCGCTTGAGGGCTTCTGCCACCATTTTTCCATTTTCTACCGCATCCACCCAATAGCCAGCTCTTTTAAGGAGCGCGATGGCCAGTTTCTGGTTCATGGGATTGTCCTCGGCCAAAAGCAGGCGAATCTTGCGTCGTTTTTCCTCAGCCAGGGTATGTCGCGTGACTATTCTGCCCAGCTGCCGTTGCGCTGGTGTCTTCTGCCGGCTCAACACCGTAATGATGAGATCGAACAGTTGGGATTGCTTAACCGGCTTCAAAAGATAACCGGCACAGCCCAAAGCCTCCAATCTGGCGGCATCCCCGCGTTCACCCAGAGAAGTGAGGATAATGACCGTTACATTCTTGATTTCCGGATCATTCTTGATGGCTCGCAAGACCGCCTCTCCGTTCATCCCCGGCATCAGCATGTCCAGCAAAACCAGATCGAAAAGCTTTTCCCTTTGGGCTGCTCTTTTCAATACCTGAATCGTCTCACTGCCTCTTTCTACCGCTTCTGGAGAACAGCCAAACGACTCCAACATCTTGACCAAGATAGTCCGGTTGGTTCGGTTGTCGTCCACCACCAGCACTCGCATGCCGCGTATGTCTGGAGGCAGGGGAGCTTCCTCCTCCAATTCCTCCTGTTTGTCCAGAGTAACAGTGAACCAGAAGCGACTTCCTTTGCCCGGCTCACTATCCACACCGATCTGGCCACCCATTAACTCGACCAATCGCTTGCATATGGACAAGCCCAAACCCGTACCCCCGTACTTGCGGGTGGTTGAGCCGTCCGCCTGGGTGAAGCTCTGAAAGATCCTTTCCCGTTTTTCTCTGGGAATACCGACACCGGTATCCGTGACTGAGAAAAGAAGCGTGGCCCGGTCTTGTGCTTCCTCTTGAAGATCTACCCCAACCACTACCTCTCCCTTTTCGGTAAACTTGATGGCATTTCCCAGCAAATTCACCAGAATCTGCCTCAGACGTCCCGGATCGCCGCGCACCAGAGATGGAACCTGGTGGTGTACCATGCAGGCCAGCTCCAAACCCTTGGCAGAAGCCTTGGGAGCCAGGGTATCGATCACGCCCTCTACAGTGATGCGCACATCGAAATCGATGTTCTCTATCTCAATCTTATCCGCCTCTATCTTTGACAGATCCAGAATATCGTTTAACAGCTCCAAGAGTGCACGGGCACTGAGTTTCACCGTGTTCAGGTAGTCACGTTGTTCACCGGTTAGGTCCGTATCCAGGGTTATGTCAGTCATGCCGATGATGGCGTTCATGGGGGTGCGGATTTCGTGGCTCATGTTTGCCAGAAACTCGCTTTTGAGTCGATTGGCATCTTCAGCTTGTTCCTTGGCTTTCCTGAGCATATGCTCCACGCGTTTGCGCTCTGTGACGTCAATGATGGCGGCCTGTATTGCAGGCTCTCCCCGGTAATCGACGAGTGTAACCAGCATCTCCAGCCAGCGCACCGTTCCATCTTTACGGAGTAAGCGGAACTCGTACCGTGGCGAGATCGGCTTGCCTGCCAGACGCTCTTGGAAGCGTCCCCAAACCATTGCCCGATCCTGGGGATGAATCAGTGATCTCACCTCCTGGGGACCGAGGGAAAGGAGCTCCTTTACCGCATACCCTGTGATCTCGGCGATGGCGGTGTTGGCGAAAACAACCCGGAAATCCTGAACCACTGCAAAACCCTGAAGCGACCGTTCCACCAACGTCCGGTGTTTGGTCTCGCTTTCCCTTAAAGCTTCCTCTGCCCTCTTGCGCCCGGTAATGTCCCGGACTACTCCGTTGATGCGATGAACCTGCCCGTCAGGCGTGAACTCGATGTTCTTTCTGTCGCTCACCCAGATGACCCGACCGTCCTTGCAGACGACCCGGTATTCGGTCGAAAATGCTCTTGCTTCCGGTCCTTTGAGCATGTGCTCGTTAACCTCACGAAATACCCGTTCCGCGTCGTCGGGATGAGTAATCCTTTCATTGAGGGCAGAAGGATTTGACTTCAGCTGGTGCAGAGAATATCCGGTTTGCAGTTCGAACGACGGAGAGATAAAATCATACCGGTCGTTTTTCGGGTCGTATCGGTATATCACGTCGGTGACGGTTGATTCAAACTGCCTGAAGCGCTGTTCGCTCTGCGCCAGGGCTTCTTCCGCTTGCTTTCGTTCCGAAATGAGCCTCTGACCGTAGAGGCTGAACATGATCAGAGTGAAGAGCACCAACGAACGCATCCAGATTTTGTGAGGGTCCAGGGTGAATATCTCCTCTACCAGGCTACCCTCGTGGAATATAAAGACATCTGCGGTGGAGCCGATAAGCCAGTAGAGCACCCCAAGCCCGACGGCCATCAATATCATTTTCTTTCGAATACTTAGGCGGATTACGCCTCGATTACCCATTTCTCGCCTCCTCTGCTTGTTCCCGTCAGACCATGGCAGTCTCTCTTCCGCGCGAGGTTGGCAGCTCGTCAGGAAGTCCCCCGAGTGCTTTTCAGAGTCCCGATTTCCAGACCACAAGACTGATTCCGTCAATAATGTTACTTTGCCTTCAGGAACCCCCTTCAGGAGATTAAATCGGCTTCATACTCCGACCCTTTAGACGCACATCCCGCCCCTGTGCGACCTTGCCTTACGGCGCGGAAGTGGACAGACTGTTTTTTTAGCCTTTTAGGGGAGAGATGCGGTCTCGGGGCACTAAAGGTAAGGTTTAGAGGATGTTCAGACTGTCGTTTATTAGATCAACCAGATTCTGCAGATGCTGGGGTTGGTTCAGCAAGAACGTGTGATGGATACCCACGATCTCCTCCTGAGCCATTCTGGAATGGGGAAAATCATCTTTCTGGTGAGCGAATACCCCCTGCAGTCGCTGATCGGCGGGGGCACTTGAATAAGCACCGGCGGGCAGAGCGGGTATCCCCCGGACGATTAACTTCCGGATCAACTGCTGTTTGGGCAATCTGCTGGAAAGCGGGCTCTTGTAACAAAAGGAGTATCTCATGTGAGCCCGTCTCTGAGTCTTGGGGAACTGGGATAAGGCTTCAATTCCATCAATTTTAGAAAGCTGCTGGTCAAGAAAACCAAAAGCCTCCTCCCGTTTCCGGCTGTAACTTTCCAGAAGAGAGATCTGAGGCAGCACTATGGCAGCTTGTATCTCGGACAATTGGAAGTTCTCACCTATGATTCCGTAAGGGTTGATCTTCCCATCGGGCAGCTGGCCCCTGTTGACGATAGCGTAAGTTCTTTTGTAGAACTCTTCGTCCGAAGTGGTGATCATACCCCCTTGTCCACAGGTCATCAATTTCACCCCCCCGAAGCTGAAAATGGCCAGATCTGCCCAGCTGCCTACTTTTCTTCCGCCATAGATAGCTCCGTGTGCCTGGGCACAGTCCTCGATCAGATGGATGTCATTTTGCGATGCTATGTTTACCAGCGCGTCCAGCTCTGCCACCGAGCCGCTGATGTGAACGCCAATTATGGCCTTTGTTCGATGGGTTATCTTTCTTTTGACTTCCTCTTTGTCTATGGTGAAATTCTCAGGGTTCACGTCGGCAAACACGGGAGTCGCGCCCAGGTTCAACACGCTTTTGGGCAGGGAATAGAAATCGTACGCCGGCAAAATGACTTCATCTCCCGGCTTCACCTCCACAGCTTTCAGAGCGATATCGATGGCCACGCTGCCGTTGCAGACCGACACGCCGAATCGACAATCATGCGATGGGGGAAACTCTTGCTCGAGTCTTTTCACTCTATCACCGGTGTATTTGCACCAATCTCCGCTGGAGTATATCTCGGCAAAGGCTTGCTCCATCTCTTCTGTTTGTGGGGGCCAGGGTAGTTGCGAGTTATTCTTTTTCATGTTCTATCCCTCAAGTAAATCCGGAAGCTATCGACCGGCTTTGTGGCGAAATTCACTCACTTGCGTTTGGTTTTGTCAGCCATTTGTGCGGCCAAAAGGATAGCGTTTGTCATCCCCTCCGGATCTGCCAGGCCTTTTCCGGCAATGTCCAGTGCTGTCCCGAAATCCGGAGAAGTGCGAATTATAGGCAGGCCAACGGTAACGTTAACCGCGCCTCCGAACCCGCCCATCTTTAAAGGAATGAGTCCTTGGTCATGGTACATTGCGAGGATGCAGTCAAAATCTTTTGACACTCTCGAGGAAAAGATGGTGTCGGAGGAGAATGGCCCGTAAGCCCTTATTCGCATTTTCCGGGCGGCTTTTATGGCCGGAATGATAATTCGTCTCTCCTCGCTTCCCAAGATTCCGTCTTCTCCACAGTGGGGATTTAGGGCGCACACGGCTATTTTTGGATTTTTCGAGCCAAAGTACCTCTGCAGCGCTTGTTTGGTCACCACCAGTTTCCCCAGGATCTTCCTCTTGCTGATGCTTTTGGCAACGTCAGCCAGCGGGAGATGGGTGGTAACCAGCACTACCTTGTACGTTTTTGAGACAAACATCATGGCATAGCTTCGGGCGGTACACAAGTAAGCCAGAAGCTCTGTATGTCCGGGAAAATCATATCCAGCCAGGCGAAGGCCTTTTTTCGAGAGGGGAGCGGTTACCATAGCGTCGATCTGGTCGGAGAGGGCTAATTGGGCGGCACAGAAAACCGAGTCAGCCGCCATTCTTCCCGATATTCTAGTGATTCTGCCGGTTTTTATTTTTCTGTGATCCAGATTGGTACAGGCAAGCACGTTGAGACAGCCCTGGGAATCTCTGACGTCTTCCGGCCAGACGGTTTTTCTCACAGAAGCTTTTCCCAAGAACCTTTTGGCTGCGGAAAAGATTATGGGATATGAGCCAAAGATCAGGGGGTGGCAGGCCTGCACAATGCCGTTATCCGTAACTGATTTCACGACTACCTCAGGTCCGATGCCGGCGGGGTCACCCATGGTGATTCCGATGATGGGCTTTTTGTACATGGCCAGAATCAAGTTCTTGGCAACAGTTTGCCGATTCGGCGGTTTTACACGAAACTAAGCACAAGCCTCAAGGAAGGCAAGGGGAATTTGACATGCTTGGAGCTCACATCTCTCGGCAAAGATCAAGCTTGGTAAGAAAAACGGGGTGAGAGTGGAACTCACCCCAAAAACACAACATCGGTTTGCTTCTCCAAAAAGACGCTCAAAATCAACCGGTATAGAGCTCTTGCAGTTTATCCGCTAATTGCGCCCGTCCTTCGTCTGTGCCCAAGTCGGGACTGAAGGAGGCATCAAAATACTCCTGGACTATCGAAAGGCTCTGGCTGTACTCGGCTGTCTGGTAATAGGCCTCAGCCAAGACCAAGGCTACGTCCAGATGGTTTACTCCTGGGTCATGAGTAAAGCTCCAGGAGGGATTAGCGGAGAGGAGTTGCTCTGCCTTCTCGATTGCATCCCCATACTTCTCCTGCGCGTCGTACGCAAATGCCAGTCCCGCTGTGGCGTCGTCGTCAGAACCTGAGATTTTGGAAAGATAAGTGATGAAGGCGTTTTCTGCCATCCCGGCATTGCTCAGCCGCAACTCAGCCCAGCCCAACCCCAAATATGCCGGCTCGTAGTCGGGATCCAGATCGATGGCGGCTCCGAAATCACCACAGGCATCACCGAAATCGCTGGCTTCGAATTTCGCCCACCCCTGCTGAGTTAACTGCTCAGGGGTTATCTTCGTCACCTTACCATCCTTCCCGCAATGGCAGAGGAAAAGAACACAAGATAACGAAATAACAATCAACAAGCACCATCTTGCTCTCATAACGTCTCCTTTTTTCACCGGTAGTTTGCGTTCAGACAAGCCTGCAGCAAAAGGTCTCCTTACTTCAACAGCACCATTTTCATGGTCTTCTGATAGTTTTCCGCTTTTATCTTGTAGAAGTAAATGCCGGAAGCCACCTCATGACCGCTGCCGTCTTTACCATCCCAGATCACGGATTTGCGACCTGCCTCTTGCATCTCATCTACCAAGACTCTCACCCTCTGACCAAGCACGTTGTACACGCTCAGTTCCACCTGTCCGGAAGCCGGCAGGTCGTATCTTAATTGAGTCTGCGGGTTGAAGGGATTGGGATAGTTCTGGTAGAGTTCGTACCTCTGGGGTATCCCGGCCATGTGTTTGCCTCGGGGATCGTAAATCAGCCTAAAGACGCCCAGACTTTTGGCTTTGGCGCAGACCGAGTTTCCATCCAAAAAGCTCTCCAGCCTGTTCCACTTGCCATTATCGTACCTGCAAACCGCAAACAGGGTCTTGTCCTTGTCCTTTAGGTCAACGTCCATCAGCGGGAAACTTACAGTCAAATCCTTTTCAAAGGAGATTGAGGGACCCAGCTGGTAGGCTTCTCCGACCGCCGTTATATCCGGTTCTTGGTCGAACTGGTATTTTGAATTATCAGAAACCGAGATACAGGTGGCATAGATGTCTTCCTTAATAGAACCTTCAGGAAATAGAACCGCCATCCTCCTGTCCACGCTCGCCAGCGTCCCGCCGCCGCCCGACCCGATGAGTTGCACGCCGAAACTCTTGATTACAGTCGTGTCCCTTTCCAACAGAGAGCTAACGAAAACCGAGATTTCGGCGTTGCCACTGCCGGTGAAGACGTGGCTGCCCCGGAAGGCCTTGGGAGATATGGGGGTGAAGTGAACCGGGCTGGGTGCCTTGCTTCCCACCTTCACGTATGCAACTGGCGGAGCCTTTATGGGAACGTCGGTGTTGACCGTCAGGTGAGCCACGGCGGTTGCCACCGGATTCTGTAACAGCGCAAGTTCTACCATCCCCAGGTCGGGTGCCTGGTAGCAGGGCTGGAAGTACAGCAGCGACCCGATGCTATCCTCACGACAGGGAGAAGTGCATTCCAGTCTGAAGTCCCCGAAATCCGGGTTGGTCAGACGCGGAAAATCATAGATGTTGTCGGAGATATTTCCGCTGGCCTGATATAACGTCCCGCCCGCGTTGTCCCAGAAACAGTTGGTTTGAATCCCCAGCAGTTTTCTGAAGCCTCTGGTGGCGGAAGGTGAAAGCTGCGCTTTAAGATCCGCGATAGCCCCTCCGGTAGAATCGCTGGAGATGTTCCCGAAGAAGATATTGTTTTTTATCTGGGGGGTGGAGAAGGCTCTGCCGCATATGGCGCCGCCCGAAGATTTGCTCTGGTTTTTGTAGAAGATGTTGTTGACGATGTCCGGCGAGCTTCCGTTACAATCGATTCCTCCGCCTGTTGACCCGGAAAAGTTATGGGCGATCAAGTTCCCCTGAATTATTGGATAAGCATAAGTGGAGTCGACATTGACCTCCAGAACCGTTATGTTAATGCCTTCAATGGGCGGCTGTCTTACGGAAATGGTGTCGTTGACCAAAACCTTGAACTCATAGAGCCCTGTCCCGTATGGGACGAATTTGGCTATGGGTTGGTCTGCATCCACTATCACCGGTTCTTCAGCGCCCGGTGGGAGGGAGTCGACACTCCAGGCAAACGACAGCCCTCCGGCATCGGAAGAGTCCGGGTGCTGAAATACCGCGGAATCGGGATCATAAGAAAGTGAAGCGTCCAGAAGCACCGTGTCGCCCTCAAACGCGCCGGACACGTGCTGCACGACGGCAGTTGGAAGTTCGTTTGCCACCACAACTATCGTATCTGGCCGGCTCAGTTCAAACCGGTCGTCCACCTCTAGCTCAAGTATGTAACGCTCGGAGAAACCAGCAGGAGCATCGAAGTACGGAGCCTGAACGGTGTTTGAGGGTATTAGAGCAACGGTGGTGGGTTTGTACAGCCATCTCCAGTGGTATTTCAGCGAGTCCCTTTGATCCGGGTTGATCTCCAGAGCCGAGCCACTGAGGTTGACCCGGTTTCCGGGGCGCAAAATTATGTCTTCCCCGGCCATAGCGGTCGGCGCGAACTGAACCGAATATGAAACCGAGTCATAAACCTGGCTGAGTACTCCGTACCTATCCCGCACCCTCAGGCGGAATTTCAAAAGACCGCCCCAGTCATTTGCCAGGGTGAACTTCTGCACAGCCTTAGTTGAGTCTGGTCTTGGCCTTATGTTCGGAGCGAAGTTTACTGTATCGCCCCATGGCTCAAAGTAGGTAAGCACTGCCCGTTGCCATATATAGTATCGAACCGAGTCACCCGGGTCCAGGTCAAAGGAGGCAGAAGCATCGAGAGTCATCGTATCCTTGAGGGTGAAGCCAACCAAAGTGTCTCCGTATATGGGATTGGGATCGTCCTGGCAGATCGGTATCGGCGCATTGGAGACCGTAACGTGAACCGTAGCCGAATCCTCTTCCGTGCCATCGCTCACCTTTAACTTGAAGACGTATGCTCCCAGATAGGCGGAATCCTCCGGGAAAAAGAAGGCAACGGCTGAGTCCGGATTGCCTATGGTGACGGCTGTTCCCGAGTCCTGACTCCAACTGTAAATCAGGGTGTCGTCAGGGTTGATATCACAGCTTGCAGTCCCATTTAGCCACGCGGTATCTCCGGGTGGCACCCCTATGTCTGCGCCCGCATCGGCGTGGGGGCCATACTGGACACTAAAGGCTATGGTATCGGAGAAGCTCCTCACCAGGGCCGAGTCTACAACCCGCAGATAGAAACTTAACATCCCGGTCTCAGACTCAGTTATCGGAAACACAAGAGTCGTGTCTTGGCCCATCCGCGAAAAAGAAGTTGGGGGAGCCTGCCAGCACATATAGTATCTGATTCGCCACCAATCAATGAACCTGATGCCATCACCAGGGTCCGGGTCATAAGAACCGCTCCCGTCGAAGAAGATGGTGTCACCAACCAGATACTTGTCCCTTTCGATTACGGTATCCCTTCTGACTTCCCAAGTCATGATGGGCACCGGTGGGGTGTTTTGGGTGAGCTTGGCGGTCGACCCGGTAGTCGTGGCGGAGATAACGTCGGTAGCGTCCTTCGGATTGAGAGCATTCTTTATTTCTTTTTCGCTCATCTCCGACCCCGATTCTGAGGTAGATAGCGAAGCTTTGGTATCTCCCCCTTGATCACTCTGCTTTGCGCCGGATGAAGCCTCGACCTTGATGGAGAAGCGACACTCGATCCCTCCCCCTGCACCATTGACCGTCGAGTTCCTGGTGATGATGTTGTGCAAGATGTTGGGGGAGGCGGAGTTCAAGAAGATGCCTCCTCCGTTGTCCAGTGCCTGATTCTCGGTGATAATATTATTAGCGATAGTCGGGCTGGAACCTAAGTCGCAGAATATCCCGCCTCCGTTTATCCTTGCATCGGCTCCGGTCCCCACTTCGGTGCCCGTACCGCCGCGGATGGTGAATCCGATGAGCGCGGAAGTTGAGTCCACTCCAGAGGAGAAGTAGACCACGCTTCCTTTATCTTCTCCCCGGGTTTGCCTGCTTCCATCAATTACGGTTCTCTTGATGGTGGTGGTATCCTTGTTAAAGAGGTAAGTGCTGGTCACAAGCACACCCTTCTTGTAGAATCTCAGGTTCTCGTAGTAAGTTCCTGTGTCCACCCAAACCGTGTCTCCTTGGGCCCCCCAGACGATTCCCTCCTGAATCGTGGGAAGGTCGCCCGAGCCATCGGCGGCGATGCGGAAAACGTTGGCAGTAGTATAGAAGAAGGCGAAACGCCTGGCAAAATCCTCCTGCCAGTAAGTTATTATCGTATCTGCCGTGGTGAGCGAGTCCACTTTCACCCTCATGGTCCAGAAATAGGCCTGCCACTCAGTCAAGGGGGGGCCATCATAAACCATACTCCTCACTCCAGCCTCGATCGTGGTGTCGTCATAGATGATGGAGGTGAAATTGGGATCAGTAGCTAATTTGAAATGGAACTTCTTTATTTCCTCCCGGTCTGGGGCAAACGCCTGCCACTCGAATGTGGGTGTAACAGTTGTAACCTTGGTCGAATCGCCTGGAGACTTCAAAGTCACCACGGTCAGAGCTCGTGCCTCCCGGGTGATCGGACCAGACGTCCAGACGGAGATCACCAACACAAGCAGGATGCAAAAGATAATAGAACGTTTCATGACAACTCTCCTTTATGTTTGACTTCTTATCTGTGAAGGAAAGAGCTTTTTCCTTCGGGTTACAGTTCTCTAATTATAAAGCCCCCTCACTCTCATGTCAAGATTTTTTACGATTTTTTTCCAAAAGAAAAGGTTGAGGGTCTCTGCCTTTCGACTCGATATGACCTCGATTCATAACCCGCAGCCGAGCCTGTGGGAAAGCCGCGCAGGACGGGGGATTGACCCGCGTGTTTCCTCAGTTGGGCTGAAACAAGGCGAGGAAGACCACGTACTAAAGTCGCTTACACTTCGTTCTCTTGGGAAGGGGGAACACTATGAGATGAGGCAGGGAATGCGCAACTTCCTGCGAATTTGCTGCTTTTCTGTCCGGCACGGGAGAACCGGCATTTTTAGATGGCAAAAGCAGCATAAAGGTAATCAGAACTCCAAGGGCTCAAAGGCTGGGTTGATATGCGGATTTGACAGCTTTGCCTGAAGCTCAGAAATGTGCGCCTGAGCCAGCAATTCAAAAATCATGTTAGTTGTTCGCTACTCTCCTGATAATACTCCCTGACCAATGCGAGAATGTTGGCCAGGTTGTCACGGACATCGGAAAAAACCTTTACAAAACCCTTCAGCAGCTCAGTATACTGCCATTTGTATCGGAACGCCTCGGGCGGGAGTCCAAGCATGTCCAGAATGGTCCTCTTGTGAATCTCGTCCACGTATTTTAAGACGTGGTATGGAGATTCCCTCAGGTTCACGTCTGGAGCTGTTCCCTGGCTGAGCCTTTCCTTGTAATTCATGACCTTTTCCAGAACTACTGTACCAAAACACCAGGGCGACATTATCACCGCCAGAGATGAATCATCGGCGTAGTATCCGTATACGTTTTTCAAAATGACCTCGACAATGATTTTTCTGGCTGAATAGTAGGCCAGGGTCTCGTCGCATTTCACATCGCATCGCAGCATTTTCTCCTTCAAGCTTCGCAAGTCATTCAAGCAGTCAGTCTCCACCCGTTCCAGGAATGAATAAAAGTCTCCGATGTAAACCTTGACGCCCTCGTTCACGGTATAAACGTAATATCCGCCCTCATCCTTTTTGACCGTGGGTTCTTTAGTCCTTCTCAGTTTGTCCTCGGTAAATCCTCTTTTTATGCCGATGCTCAGAGTTCTTTCCATGCCCCTGGACCTCCGCAGATGGCCTTGACCCTCACCGAGGAAAAAAGCAAAAAACATGCCTCTGGCCCGGGGTCGCCTGTTAGGCCAAGGCGTCGAGCTAACTCTCCACTCCTCATATGCTTACCGACGAGCTCGAGGAGAGATTGGCAGGAGTAGAGGGTCGGGGCGTTATGCAGCCGGGTGCACACTTCTCGCAAATCCCTACTATGATTGAGAGAAAAGGATTCGGCGATTATTCCGTCTGTCAGAAAAGGTCCGAACCCGCCGCCTGTGTTGAGACAGGGAATTCCGTCGCCTCGCATGGAAGTGTACATTTATTTCTCCAAGGAGGGTATCACGGAAGAGACACCATTTGTTACTTGACCAAAAGGTTTTTTAAACTATATTAGTCACAAAATTTCAGAATTCATGTGATTCAACAAGAGAGCCCGAAAGTGTGCGAGACCTACAAAACGCTCATTGGCGGTAAATGGAGAGGGGGTAAAGATCTTTTAAAGGTAAAGAACAAGTATACCGGCGAAGTGATCGGCTCGGTGCCTTTGACTGACACAGAGACTTTCGAAGAGGCGATCAAATCTGCGCAAGATGGATTCTCCTTAATCTCCCGTATGCCTGCCTACGAGCGGTCAAGAATCCTGGAGAAGACCTCTGAGAGAATCGAACAGCAGAAAGACGAGATTACCCGAATCATCGCCATGGAGGCGGGTAAAGCATGGAAGCACGCGGCGGCGGAGGTGGCCAGAGCGGTTCAGACCTTCAAGTTCGCTTCCGAGGAAGCCAAGTCTATTCATGGCGAAACCGTTCCCGTGGACGCAGCTGTCGGCGGGGAGAAGAGGATAGGATTCTATCTCCGTTTTCCCGTTGGAGTGGTTGGGGCGATAAGCCCGTTCAATTTCCCTTTGAACTTGGTCGCGCACAAAGTGGCGCCGGCCATTGCAGCAGGATGTTCGGTAGCGCTGAAGCCTGCTTCCTTTACTCCGCTCACGTCTCTAAGCCTGGGTGAGATAATGACGGAAGCGGGTCTTCCAGATGGCGCATTGAACATCATCATCGGCTCCGGATCGACAGTGGGCAACTGGCTGGTGACCGACGAGCGCGTCTCCATGATCACCTTCACTGGCAGTCCCCCGGTGGGAAGGGACATTAAGGCAAAATCAGGCCTGAAGAAGGTAACCTTGGAACTGGGCTCGAATTCCGCTTGTATAATAGACGAGTCCGCTGATCTGAGGCTGGCTGTACCGCGGTGCATTGTGGGAAGCTTTGGCTACGCCGGGCAGGTCTGCATCTCCGTCCAGAGAATCTATGCGCATAAAAAGATCTTTGATGAGTTCACCGAAAGATTCGTCAAAGGGACCGAACAGCTGAAACTCGGTGACCCGCTTGATCCTGAAACGGACGTGGGACCTATGATCACAGAGGAGGATGCGAAAAGAACCGAAGGCTGGGTGAAAGAGGCGGTCTCCGGCGGAGCAAAGATATTGACCGGAGGAAAGAGGGAAAAGAACTTCTATCATCCGACGGTTCTGACGAATGTCAAGCCAGATATGAAAGTCATGGCAATCGAGATCTTCGCACCGGTGGTCTGCCTCGTTCCTTTTGACCATTTCTTCGACGCGGTGAGGATGGTGGATGATTCAATCTACGGTCTGCAAGCAGGAGTGTACACCTCAGATATAGAGAATGCGTTTCAGGCGGTGAAAGGGATAAAAGTTGGAGGGGTTATAGTAAACGACGTTCCGACGTATCGAGCAGATCAGATGCCATACGGTGGAGTAAAAGAATCAGGAATCGGAAGAGAAGGTTTGAGATACGCTATTGAGGAGATGACGGATATAAAGATGGTGGTGTTCAACTTACAGAAGTAGACATATGTTGCATCAGGACTTTGAGGTCCCGATGCCTTGGTCCGAAGAGGGTAAATGGGAGGCGGGATAACAATATCCCGATTCAACAAGAGGGAATGCTCAGTTAAGCCAGGGGCCTAACTGGTACAAGAAAGAAGAGAGTGAGAAAATGGAAAAATACAAATTGGTTGCACCCTGCGGCGATTATTGTGGTGGCTGTGGACAGTATAATGGACTGATTAGTGAAACAGCCAGGCAGATGAGGGAATTTGCAGATCTCTACGGGTTTGAGTTTCGGTCCGAAGGAGCGTTCGATTTCAAGCAATTTGTGAAGGGATTAGAATGGTTCATCGAGAACGCAAGATGTCCAGGGTGTCGAGAAGGTGGAGGACCAGCCTGGTGTGAGGTAAAGAAATGCTGTTTTGAAAAAGAATTACGTATCTGTTTTGAGTGTGAAGAGTTTCCGTGTTCTAAAATCAAGAATGTTGCTGATCCGGACACGATGGCCAGATATGAAAGATTCAAGGAAATGGGATTTGAGAAATGGGTGGAGGAACAAGCTCAGAAAGCCAAGGAGGGCTATGAAATACACTTGCGGAAAGCAGCATCTTTAAAACCATAGCAAAGGAACGCAAGATTAATCCTGTTGTTGGTAACGAACGCCTTGACCGTTCACGATGACTCCGTTACCCTAAAGAGCGTCGCGGACGAGGCGTCGGTGAGGAGAACAATCAGATATAAAATGTAGCGGAAGGCTTCAGCCTTCCATGACCGAGGGCGTAGGCTGTACGGGGACCCTGAAGTCCCGATGCTTTCGAAAGAGAAACCCAAGACGTAGCGGAAAGCCTTAGCTTTCCACCACCGAGGTCTCAAGACCTCCACTACCACAAAAAAGGAAAAAAACAGATGAAGGTAATCACGATAGACGGTGATAATCTGACTCTGGAAGACGCGGAGGCAGTGGCGCTTCGCGGAGCCAGAGTGAGAATACACCCCCGGGCGGTAAGCAAAACAAAGAAGTGTAGAGAGTACGTGGAAAAGATCGTCGATGCGGGTGAGACCGTCTACGGGATCAATACCGGTTTTGGGGGCCTTTGCCGCAAGAGGATAAACAAGACCGATACGGAGAAACTCCAGGAGAATCTGATTCTAAGCCATGCCCTTTCGGTTGGTCCGGTTTTCTCCGAGGAAGAAGTCAGGGCGATTATGCTTTTGCGCGCGAACGTGCTGGCAAAAGGTTTTTCCGGGGTGAGGCTTCAGGTGGTTCAAACTCTTGTGGACATGATAAACAAGGGCGTGCATCCCATGATACCGGAGAAGGGGTCGGTGGGCGCATCCGGCGATTTAGCTCCTCTGGCTTTCATGACCTTGCCCCTGATGGGAAAAGGATGGGTGTTCTATGAAGGCAGACTGAGGGAAGGGAAAAGAGCTTTCAAAAAGGCGGGTATATCACCGCTTAGGCTCTCCTCCAAGGAAGGGGTGGCCCTGATCAACGGCACCTGCGTGATGACCGGGATGGGTGTTTTGTCCCTGTTGAAGGCCGAAAGGCTTGCAGAGCTTGCCGATATGGCGGGAGCCTTGAGCCTGGAGGCAGCGCTGTGTACTCCGGCAGCATTTGATCCCAATGTCCAGAAGGCTAGGAAACACAAAGGGCAGAAAATATCCGCTGAGAATCTGGTGAAGTTGACCAGAGCAAGCCAAATAAGAGAGTTTCACAAAGCCTGTCCCAAGGTGCAGGATCCGTACAGCTTCCGCTGCATGCCTCAGGTGCATGGAGCAGTACGCGACGCTCTCTCTTACGTCAGGTCGGTCCTCGAAATCGAAATAAACTCAGCCACGGACAACCCGTTGGTTTTCCCGGACCTAGACAAAGTAATCTCCGCTGGAAACTTCCACGGCGAGCCGGTAGCTCTGGCTCTGGACTTTCTGGGCGTGGCTATGTCTGAGCTTGCCAGTATATCCGAGCGAAGAATCGCCAGTTTGACAAATCCTGCCACTTCAGGCCTCCCGGCCTTTCTGGCAAAAGAGCCTGGCTTGAACTCCGGATTTATGATGGCCCAGATAGTGGCCGCCTCGCTGGTTTCAGAGAACAAAGGTCTGAGCCATCCCGCTTCGGTCGACTCCATCCCCACATCCATGAACCAGGAGGATCACGTCAGTATGGGCACCATAGCCGCCCGAAAAGCCAGGGAAATCGTCAACAATTCGGAGGACGTCTTGGCTATCGAGTTTTTAGCCGCCTGCCAGGGAATTGATTTTAGATCCCCCTTGAAGCCAGGAACCGGGACCGGCAAAATCTATCAAAAAATAAGAAGCAGAATCCCGCCGGTAACCAAAGACAGGCTATTGGTTTTGGATCTGGTCAAGGTGAAGGAGCTGATGAGAAGAGGATTCGATGTTTGAGATGCCGGGTTAACTCTCATCTCTATGCCTGTCAGCACACTAACCGCAATTGGCCCGGTGCCAAGGACCAGCCAACTAGCTCCCGTTCCTGTCAACCTTCAAGCAAGAGCAGAGAATCGTGAGAGTCTGCGAGCAGTTTTCGCAAGAGCTTGCGGGTTCTGGCAGCAAGTTTGCCGTTCGTGATCCGGCTTCTCCCATAATCCAAGCCGGCATAACGTATTAGTGATTGTGATGCAGGGAATAAAGTAGGCACGGTTTTTGTATTCATAATGGACGGCAAAAGATGAAGACGGCAGAGCAAGTGGAGCACCAAACGACCGATACCTATAATATCATTCGGCTCCATTGATTCTGTGGATTGAGCAGACAGCAACGTTCCGGACGAAAAGCAAAAGCCCGTGTCGGCCTCTGTGAAACATTGATTGAGTGAGGACAAGATTTTTGCTTGACAAAGCGGCGTTTTAAGTTACCTTGAAAATGGTAAACCTGTTAGGAGAAAGGATTAGTTAATCGCCCCGATGCCGGAAAGACTTCAGCCCTATGACTCGCGGGTGCCGACCAAGTTTGAAATGGCTTTCAGCTTTGGGGTGGTCTCCGTGGTTACTTTACTCGGGTTTTTGATTCTCATAGGGGCGTTCGGGATCAGTTCCAGCTTCAAGGTCACTTTGGGGATGGTTTTGGTGGGTTATGGATTTATCCGATTCTGGATGCTCAAGGCTCGATACGGAAAGCTTAAAAGAAAAGAGCAGAGTTTGAGCAGACTGCCCAAAGATGACGACAGAAGTTTGCGTAACTTTTAAAAAATTCTTGACTTTACGTGAGCAATCGTTAATATGGCAAATTGTTTTCTGTTGAACTTGGCAAAGGTTATGATGAAGAAGGGCTTTAAAAGTGTCTTAGTGGTAACGGCGATCTCCCTTGCGGTTTCAGCAACGCCTTCTTGGTCCGCAGACCTGAAGCCCGGGATCGAAGCGTACAAGAACGGAAACTACGACCAAGCCATCGAGCTTATAAGCAGCTATCTTCAGGAAAAGCCCCGGGATGAGACGGGATTCTACTATTTGGGAAATTGTTATCTGGAAAAAGGGGAACTGGACCGGGCAATACAGCAGTATCAGAGGGCTCTGGAGCTTAAGTCCAAGTACTGGGAAGCCTACGCTCAACTTGGCCATGCTTATTACAAAAAGGGAATGTATGATCAGGCTGAGGAGACGGTGAGAAAAGGCTTGGATAAAAAAGAGAAGGGGGAGTTGTGGAATGTGTTGGGGCTGGTGCAGATGGCGAAGGGAATGCTCAAGGAAGCAGACTTCTCCTTCCGCAAGGCCATCTCTTTTGACGATGAGAACCCCGAATATCACAAGAATCTGGGAGACGTGAACTTCAATAAGGGGGTATTGATCATTGCCATGCAGGAGTACCAGACTGCGCTGGGTCTGGACTCCACCAAGGTGGAGGTTTATTTCAATTTGGCTCAGGCTTATCTCAAGCAAGCGAGATTCAATGATGCCATGGATGCTTTCAAGACGGCCATTCGCGTGGATCCTGAGAATAAAGAGGCTTATCTTGCCCTGGGCGAAATCTACATGCTGGACGGAAAGCACTACCCGGAGGCAAGAATAATCTACGAAGAATATCTGAAGTTCGGCGAGCAGAACAGCGAGGCGCTCAAGAACCTGGGAATCTCATATTACTATCTTTCGAAGATCCTCCCTTCCTTGGTAGTAAACGGAGACACGCTCACCCGTGAAGCCATGGCTGATAGAGCAAGCCAGTACCTGGAACGGTCCTTAAGTTCAAGCACTGACGAGCCAGATGTCTATCTCTATCTGGGCGAAGCCTATCAGGATCTGAGAAAATTTCCCGAGGCTCTGAACGCTTTTTCGAGCTACGAACAAGCTATGATCGAGCAAGATTACGAGTGGACAGAAAAGGATGCCGATTTCTGGATAAGCAAAGGGCAGGTTCTCGCGGAGATCGGAGATCCAGCTTCGTTGCAGCAGGCGATTGCCTCGTTGAAAAAAGGCATAGAGCTGGATTCCACCAAGACCGCAGCTTACTCTACTCTGGGTAAAGCCCTATATGATCAGGGAGAGTATAAGAAGGCCATTCCCTTCTTCCGGAAGAGGATCGAATCCGATCCCGATAATGCCACCGCCCATCTCAATCTGGCTTTCAGTTATCTTAAACTGGAAATGTATAGCGAAGCTGTGGATCCTTTAACGAAGGTGGTGCAGCTGAAGCCGGATAACAAGAACGCTCACGATCTTCTGGCCCGAGTCTATTTGAATCTTAATAAATTCGGTGCGGCCAAAGATCATTATCTGAAGGTGATTCAGCTGGATCCTTCTGACTGCGAGGTAAACAGGAACGTGGGTTACTGTTACATGCGCCTGAACGATCCAGGAAGTGCAGTTCCTTACTACAGGAAGGTAGTCTCTTGTTATCCCGGGGATGTTACTGACCTGTTGAATCTGGCGCAGGCTCTGGAGCTTTCGGGAAACATAGACGAAGCCTATGAATACTATCTTAAGGTCTTGGAAATCGACCCCAAGAACAAGCAGGCCATCGACGGACGGGACCGCATAGATATGCAGAGATACTAGGGCAAAGCCTAAAGAAAACCTCGAAGTCGGAGAATACAGGAGTTAAACACAGATGGAAGATCAAGATCAAAACAAGAAGGGCGAGGAAGCCGTTCCGGAGGATATACGCTTCAAATACATTGGATTTGATGTTTACCCCAGGAAGCCTAGGCGCTTCTGGAGGAGCGAGGACGAGAAGAAGAAGCACTTAGAGGAGGTGGTTAGGCAGAGGAGTTCTGAATCGACCCTTGCGGAGAGAGATCACAGTCTGGTGAGGGCTGAGGTTTTTTCAAACGTGGATAGGCTGATTTTGACCATCACCTCGTTTCTTCTAACGATGAGCCTATTTCTGCCCTGGTTCTCCATAAGAGGAGAAACCTTTCACTCTCAGGTTCTCGGCCTGGGTTACTTCTTAGAACTGGGGACACTATTTGGGTATGCTCCGTTGAGCGGTCCGCTCTTCAGCGTTTTTGTGATTTTGGTGGGATTGACCATACTCTCCTCATTTGGTGCCGGACTGATCAGCTTGGTGAGCATACATAGGAAACACGGCGACGTGGAGAGGTACTTGACCAGCCTGAAAAAGAGGTTGAAGCTGAATTGGATCCCCCTGGTTTTGTGGGTGCCCTTGTTACTAGTGGCAGTTATTGGAGTGTCCACCCCCTTCGCAGACGTGTTCAAGGTGCGTGGATTCGGTGACGGCTTCGACCTAATCGGTTTCTTTACCCTCTCCAGCTTCGGGGTGTGGTTGAGTTTGCCCTGCGCAATAGTCAACTGTGCAAAGATTAGTGATCTTTAAGAAGAGAATCGGTGCGGCTGGCTTGTTTGTGGTCGTATCTGCATAATGCGTGACTATAATGAAAAGGCAAGTTAGTTTCAAGCAAGGAGGTGTGGATGGTGTGAGCTGATATTCAAACAGAAATGGGAGGCGGGGAAGGTGTCTGATTAGGTGAAGGTGATTCATTTTGATGATTTCAGGAATTGCTTTCCAAGACTAAGAGGTCGAACTTATCAAATTTTGAAGGAGAAGTTAAATGAAACAGTCGGTTTTTGTAGTGTTGGTTCTGATAGTCTCATTCGCGGTGGGAGTCTTCATCTGGTCACAGCTTCTCCCGGAGTATCTGCGTGCAGGAGGGCCCTTGGTGGCGGTTCTGATCGCCCTGTTGGTGATGCTTTTCGCTTTCATCCTGGAGAGGTTATTCACCTTAAACAAGGCCAAGGGGCAAGCTTCGGTTCAATCCTTCTTCAAAAACGTGATCTCTATGCTTCAGCAGGATGACTTCGATGGTGCTCTGGCCGCCTGTGATAAACAAAGAGGTACTATGGCTGCCGTCCTGAGGTCTGGGATTGAAAGATATCAGCAGGTTCTGGTCACCGAGAAAACCTCGGACAGGCGCTTAGAGGAGACTCAAAGGGCGATAGAGGAAGCAAACGCCTTGGAGGTACCTCTCTTGGAGCGCAACCTGATCGCGCTTTCCACCATCGCATCTATAGGCACCATGGTGGGGCTTTTGGGAACCACCATTGGAATGATCCGGGCATTTGCCGCCACCGGGCACAGAGTGGGCGGAATTATCGATGCCCAGCAGTTGGCCATCGGCATCTCGGAAGCTCTGGTTAACACCGCCGGTGGTCTGCTGAGCGGTATCGGAGGAATCGTGGCGTACAACTTCTTTGTCAATAAGGTGGACGCGTTCAATTATACCATGGATGAGGCTTCCTACGAGGTGCTTCAGCTTCTGAAAAGCAAAGAGGCGAAGGGTAAATAGAACAGGGAGGATGGGCGGAAAGGAGTTTGAGACATGCTCAAGCGAATGAAAAGAAGGGTAGACATCAGGATCGACATGACCCCCATGGTTGACATCGCCTTTCTTCTGCTCATTTTTTACATGGCCACCACCTCGTTTAAGCCGCCGGAGAAGTTGCACGTGAGCCTTCCCTCCTCGCACTCGGAGATAAAGCTTCCGGAGTCCGACATGATCTATATTACCGTCACCAAGGAAGACAGCGTAATGGTGGAGTACATCACCAAGCAGAAGGTGATGAGGGAGGGAAAGGAGGTTTCCGAACCGGTGAGGCATTACGAGGAGGCAACTCCGATCAACCTTCCCATGGTGATCACTCAGATCAGAGGCACCGTGCCGGGAGCTTATAAGTGGTTCCTGGTAATCAAAGCAGACAAGGACGTAAGATACGGGACCATGAACAGCATCATGAATTCCCTGCAGGACATCAAGATCAGCAAGTTCAGTATGGTCACCGAGATGGAGAAGGAAACCCAGCCAGAGACATAACAGGGAGTGAACGAAAATGGCAGGTGTTGACGTAGGCGGAGCAGCGCCGAGACAAAAGAAAGGAGTGGGCTTAAGAAGGCCCAAAAGACGGATCGCCATACGAATAGACATGACTCCCATGGTGGATATAGCTTTTCTGCTTCTGATCTTCTATATGGTTACCACGGTCTTCAGCCAGCCGCAGGCCATGGAGGTGAACCTGCCCCCGACCGATAATCCGGTTCCGGTGGCAGAATCCAGGCTTTTGACTTTGCGGATCGATGCGGATGAGAACCTGTGGTGGAACATGGCCAGGGAGACTCCGCAGCCCGTACCGTTTGATTCCCTAAGAGAGCTGTTGCTGGAGCAGAACAGAAGGCAGCCCAAGCTGGTGACCCTGGTGAAGATTGATAAGGATGCCAGATATTTCAAAATGGTGGACGTGATCGACGAGATTCAGGTTGTGGAGAAGCAGATAAAGGAGAGTCGGCCGAATTTCAGTTATCGTTTCAGTCTATCGCCTTTTTCCGAGTTCGATAGAAGGCAGATGGCTGAGGTAACGGGAGGTGCCAGCCCATGAAGCCGGAGAAAACAGTGAACCCCCCCGGGGTTTCGAGTGCTTTCGTAAGCTACGGCGCCATTGAGCTGAAGAGATGCTATCAAAAACACCTTGGCTTGGCGGTGATCATAGCTGGAGCTTTGCATCTTATCGTGATTGGCGGCTTCCTGATTATATCCAAAATCGGTCAGAAGCCTCCCGAGGCCGTGGGTGTGGTCAGGATCAAAACCATTACGGAGCTAGCCGCTCCTCCTTCGGTGAGTCAGACCCAGGCGCCGCAGGTAGCAGTGGCTGCCCCCGGTATAGCGCCTCCTTCCATAGGAATTCCCGAGGCCGTTCCGGATGAGCAGGCTCCGGAAGAGATGACCATCGCAACCCAGGAGGAGTTATCACAGATCGCTGATCTTAGCGCGCAGAGCATCATCGGCGGAGAGGGAGGAGGGGACTCCATCGCCATCGAGATCCCGCTGGAGGAATATCTTCCCCCTCCAGAGCAGTTCGTTCCATACGATGAGCCTCCGGCGCCGCTGAATGAGGTTAGATACGACTATCCCCCATTGGCACAGCAGGCGGGGATCGAAGGAACGGTGTGGGTCAAAGCCCTGGTGGACAAGAGCGGAAAAGTAAGGGATGCTATCATCTTCAAGAAGTCCGGCTCCAGCGCCGGATTTGAAGAAGTGGCGATTGAGGCTGCGTATAAGATCAAGTACAAGCCGGCGATCAGTAACAATCAGCCGGTGGCTGTGTGGGTGGTCTATCCAGTTCGTTTCACCTTGAAGGGCGAATAGACAGCAAGCAGCAACAGGATTCCCGCCTCCGAAGCCGAAGGGAGTAGTCGCACCCAGTCGTGGCGGAGGGCGGCTTGCGGAATTCATTTCAAGCTAGATTAGGCGGCGGCCTAATTTCACTAGAGGCCGAGTGGCTCGTTTTTGTTCTGTGATTAAGACAGAGGTGAATTAGGGCCTGGGCCAAGCCTGGGTTTTCTCAAGAAAACTAAGGGGAAAGTAAGAATCAGCAAATAATGGTTCAGATTACTCGCGGAAAGGAAAAAGGCAGTTTTGACCTAAACTGCCTTTATTTTTATCAGAATTCCCCGCTCAGGAAACGGAAACATGCGGCGGGCGCAGCCGGATGCGGCCGTTCTTTTACCTGCCATAGTCCACAGTTCTTGACCAGTGGACGACTTTTGGCTTATGTTCAAGCGAGTGCAATATAGCGCAACCTACTGAAATCCCGTTCCCAATTCTCCCCCGATCTGGTGGAGACAGGACCGATGGGCAGACAACAAGATCTAAATGGATTCTGCAGAAAAAGAGACTAGGTATATAATTGTTCTTGCTGGCCTTTACGGCGAGCTTTCCTTTGAAGGGAATGAGGAATCTGCAAATTGTGTAGAGGGGAGAGATTGAAATGGACTTAGGTCTTGTCTCGGCCACGCTGGGGTTAGTGGGGCTTGCCTTCGCCTTAGGTTTATTCCTTTCGGTCAAGCGCCAATCGCCGGGCACTCAATCCATGCAGGCTCTATCAGAGGTGATTCATCGAGGCGCCATGGTATTTCTAAGAAAGGAGTACTCCATTCTGGTTATCTTCATCTTCATTGTTTTTGTGCTTTTGACGTGGAAGATCGGCACCTGGACCGGTGTGGCTTTTCTTTCCGGAGCTGTCTGTTCCATGTTTGCTGGCTTCCTGGGTATGAACGCCGCCACCCGGGCCAACGTTCGCACCAGCGAAGCTGCCAGAGGTTCCGGGCAGACCCAAGCACTGAACGTCGCCTTTTCGGGAGGCGCCGTAATGGGGATGTCGGTGGCCAGCCTGGGTCTTTTAGGTTTGGGCGTCTACTATCATTTTTTCCACAGGATCGATCCAGCGGTGATGATTGGATTTTCCATGGGCGCATCCTCCATAGCCCTTTTTGCCAGGGTCGGCGGAGGTATCTACACCAAGTCAGCAGACGTGGGAGCGGATTTGGTGGGGAAGGTGGAGAAGGATATCCCTGAAGACGATCCCAGAAACCCGGCGGTCATAGCAGATAACGTGGGGGACAACGTGGGGGACGTGGCCGGCATGGGAGCAGACCTATTTGAGTCATACGTGGGATCGGTGGTGGCTTCCGTGGCCATCGCCGCCACCGGAGTTCAATACGTTTCTATGAGACTGCAGTACATGTCTCTTCCCCTTCTGATCGTCTTGGTAGGACTAATCGCATCCATGTTAGGGGTGCTTTCGGTTAAGGTATTCAAGAAATTCAATCCGGCTGCGGTCTTGAGGTTAGTTACTTACGTGGCCGCGGTCGTGCTTTTGGCTGCCACATACATAATCATCAGAAGGTTGGGCCTGCCTAGCGGGGTCTTCTGGGCTATTCTGGCTGGAAACCTAGCCGGGATACTGATGGGGCTTCTCACTGAATTCTACACTTCGTTTTCTCCCATCAGAAGGATTGCCAAGGCTTCCCAGACCGGCGCCGCCACCAACATCATCACCGGAATCGCGGTGGGCATGGAGAGCGTGGTCGGCCCGATTCTGGTGATATGCATGGCCATCTTTGTGGGGTACAAACTGGCCGGACTGTACGGGATCGGGATCGCGGCAGTGGGAATGCTCTCCACCATAGGGGTGACCATGTCGGTAGATGCCTACGGTCCTGTCGCGGATAACGCCGGTGGAATTTCCGAAATGGCCGGCTTGGGTCCCGAGGTAAGAAAGATAACTGACAGGCTGGATTCATTGGGAAACACCACCGCCGCTATAGGAAAGGGTTTTGCCATCGGATCTGCTGCCCTCACCGCTTTGGCTTTATTCTCGGCATACACTCAGGCGGTGAGATTGGAGTTGATCAACCTCTTGAAGCCGGAGGTGGTAATTGGGTTTTTCGTCGGCGGAATTCTGCCTTTTCTGATAGCTTCCATCACCATGACCGCGGTAGGAAGAGCCGCCTTCAAGATGGTCTCTGAAGTTCGAAGGCAATTTGCCGAAATACCCGGTCTGATGGAGGGAAAGTCAAAACCAGATTCGGAAAGATGCGTGGCCATATCAGTTGAGGCCGCCTTGAAGGAGATGATACTCCCCGGAATGATCGCAGTGCTTGCCCCAATAGTGGTGGGCTTCGGTTTGGGAAAGGAAGCTTTGGGTGGACTTCTGGCCGGAGCCACCTTGACTGGCGTGCTTCTGGCTCTCATGATGGCCAATGGAGGAGGAGCCTGGGACAATGCCAAGAAGTTCATAGAGGCCGGAAATCTGGGGGGAAAAGGATCCGACGCCCACAAATCCGCAGTGGTGGGGGATACTGTGGGAGATCCTTTCAAGGATACCTCGGGTCCCTCCATGAACATACTGATAAAACTGATGGCCATGGTCTCGCTGGTGTTGGCGCCGCTATTCGTCTAACCGGCAGCCGGCCGAGAAACAATTCCTCGTTTGAATATTTCTCCGCCTTGCGGGTACATCAGGAACAGGACACAAGAAGAACTGTGAGGCAGGCCTGAACACGCGCCTCTTGCGGACACTGTGCCACGCGGAGTTTTGGATGCAAGACAGGAGAGGAAAAACATGGATTCTGTCTATCGCTGAATGCTTTGAACTGGTTCGGTGAAACTTTTGGTCTACAATTCCGTCTAAAATTGTTGAGAACTTGATATTCAGGGGAAAGGAGAAGTGATGGAGCAAACTATTCCTTCTGTTCAGCCTGAGGAGAAGACCATGGGGGGAGCATCGAAAGTCTTCAATATCTTCTTTGAGCCT
This sequence comes from uncultured Ignavibacteria bacterium, assembly GCA_964348415.1. Taxonomy (GTDB): domain Bacteria; phylum Zixibacteria; class MSB-5A5; order MSB-5A5; family SM1-73; genus SM23-73-3. The sequence continues at coordinate 46,113 of CAYGCR010000003.1, forward strand.
CGAAAGGTGTTCGAGAGTCTGAAGATCAAGCCAACCTGGGTGCTACCTTTCATCATCGTGGCTTTGCTGGGTATGGGTTTTTTCTACTACACCTTCCCTTACATGATGGATCAACAGGTGCAGAGAATCCAGGAGAACGAGAGGATTCCGGAGGAGCAAAAGGAACGGATCATAGAGACACTTAAAGAGAAGGAGCACCCACCCGTATGGCAGCTGGCTATAGCACCGGCTGGCAGCTTGATCGCTTTGGTGATAGTATCTGCCGTGTTGTTTTTCGTCTTTAACGTCCTTATGGGCGGAGATTCCACTTTTCGAAGGGCGTTCTCCGTGTACTGCTACTCCGCGCTCGTAGCGATCCCCTCAATGATCGTGAAGTTTCCTCTGATCATGTCCAAAGGAAACCTCAATGTCCAGACCAGCCTGGCCTTGCTTTTGTCGGCCGACGCCAAGGATACCTTTCTATATAGCGTCTTGTCCAGTTTCGACATCTTTACTGTCTGGCAGGTGATACTGGTTTCAATGGGCCTGGGGGTGATGTATGGATACACCACCAAAAAAGCTTTCACCGCTGTTTTCATTCTTTGGATAGTCTGGATTCTGCTGAAATCCGGACTGGGTACCATGCTCGGAGGAATCATCAGATTCTAACAGCAGGGAGGAAAAAGATGACAAGGATTATCGTCTCAGCTTTGTGTTTATCTCTTATTCTCACTAACCTTTGTGGGGGTCAGGTTGAACCAGTTTCCCCCAGAATGTACTCGCTGGATGAGTGCATCCAGCTGGCAGAGAAACACAATGCCAATCTCATAGCTGCTGCACAATCTTATAAAGCAGCAAAGAGTCGGGTGTGGACGGGTTGGGGTGCCCTCCTTCCCCGTTTGGATTCCGACTTGTCTTATTCTCGGACGGTCTATGGGCCAAGCGAATTTCCGAGATACGATCCACTGTTGGGTAAGGTGGTTTTGGACACTGTCGGCGTACGGAGCTCCAAAGGTTATAGAGCCCAGATCAGTGCCGGCCAGAGTTGGTCTTTGGGAGGGTACAATTTCTACCAAATCAAGGAGTACAACGCGTCAAGGAGCGTTGCAAAGAATGAATACGAGCTTCAACGGCAAGAGCTGATTCTTAACGTCAAGCAGGCATACTTTGATGTCTTGAAAGCCAAGATGCTTTTGGAGATCCAGAAAGAAGCTCTCAGGCGGGCGAGTGAGCAGCTCAAGATAGCTCAGACCAGATACGAGCTAGGTGCTGCCTCTTTTTCGGATGTTCTCAAAGCCAAGGTCCAGTACGGAGACGCGGAGTTGGCGCTGATCAACGCAGATAACAGCCTTAAACTTGCCAAAGCCAGGCTGAACAGCTGGATGGGACAGAACGTCGATTCTCCAATCGACGTGGAGGAAAACTTAACCGTGCCGGAGTTTGACTACTCCTATGAGAATGCCGTGAAAGAGTCAATGAAGCAGAATCCAAGAGTGAAAAGAGCTCAGTCTGATCTAAGGGCAGCTGAGGCTTACCTGGGAATGACCCGAAGTGGCTTCTTTCCTAATCTGAACCTATCCGGCTCCTATTCCTGGAGCAACCCGGAGCTAGATCAGCTGAAATACATTCGCGAGCGCGATTACTCTTGGAGCCTCTCGGCTTCCGTAAGCCTGAACATCTTTGACAATTTCGGAAAGAATTATAACCTGTCTTGGGCCAAAGCCGCCAGAAATTCAAAAAGGGAAGATTTCTCCCAGACTAAAAGAGAGGTGGCTTTGGAGCTCAAGCAAGCTTTTCTGAATGTTCAGCAGGCTAACGAGAAGATCAATCTGACCAAGGAGAAGGTGAAATCGGCCAGGGAGGATCTGGATTTGGTGCAGGAGAAGTACAATCTGGGAGCGGCAAATATTCTGGAGCTTCTGGATGCCGAGGTGAGCTTTAAGCAGGCGGAAGCAGATCAGGTGGAAGCTCTTTACGACTATAACCTGGCAGTGGCTCAGTTTGAGAAGGCAATGGGCAGGTGAGAAAAACGCCGAAAAGATGTGAATCGGTGTTGGAAAATCGTCGAGATGAATCGTAACATTTTGTAGCCGCTGTTTCACGTCCAAGTTTTGATAAAGCGAACATAATCCCGTAACTTCAGTTTGTTGCAGAATAGTTGACTTTTTGGAGGAAACATGAAGAAGAAGAAAAAAATCCTTATCATCCTGGGCGCAGTAGTGGTGGTGGCAATCATCATCGTAGCCAATGTCTTGAAAAGCGGAGAGAAAACATACCAGGTCCAGGCGGAAAAGGTGGAAAGAGCTGATATAACCTCCATCGTGACCGCCAACGGAAAGATCATTCCCCGAACAGACGTGAAAATCTCGGCCTATGTGCCGGCAAAGATAGTAAAGCTGCCTGTGGAGGAAGGGGATATTGTCAAGAGGGGACAGCTTCTGGTGCAGCTGGATGCTACCGAGTACAGAGCAGCGGTAAACCGGGCCAAAGCTGAGCTGGCATCAGCCAAGGCCAGTAAGGAACAATCCCGACTGACCTATAACAGGAGGAAGGAGCTTTTCGAAAAGAAGCTTTCCTCCCAAGAGGAATACGACATGGCGAAAACCGATCTCGATCTGGCCGAAGCCAGACATGAACAAGCGGTAGCCAGTCTGGAGCAGGCAAACTATAATCTCAGTAAGACCACCATGACCTCTCCCATGGATGGAATAGTCACCTCTCTGAACGCCGAAGTTGGGGAAATCGTCATGATAGGGACCATGAACAATCCCGGCACGGTGATCATGACCATCTCAGACATGAGCGAGATAGAGGCAGAGGTGGAGGTGGATGAGACTGACATAGCCGAGGTGAAGGTAGGCCAGGAGACAAAGATCGAAATCGACGCTTATCCCGACACCAGCTTCAGGGGGGAGGTGACCGAAATCGGGCATACCGCGCGCATCAGCGGTCTGGGAACTCAGGATCAGGTCACCAACTTCCTGGTGAAGGTAATGCTTTTGGATGATGTGGCCAGCATCAGACCAGGGATGTCCGCCTCCGTGGATATTACCACCAATCATCGCGAAGATGCACTGAACGTTCCCATACAGGCGGTGGTGATGAGGGAAGAGAAGGGCGACACCTTGACGGCGAAGGAAGAAGAGGGGGAAGGGGCACTGGCATCCACAGATAGCGCTTCTCAAAAATCCGGTGAAAAGGAGAAGAAAGAGAAAAAAGAAGTGGAGGGAGTATTTGTGATCAAGGAAGGAAGGGCCGAATTCGTCGAGGTTGCCACCGGAATAGCTGATCAGCAGAACATAGAGATCGTCTCCGGGATGAATGAGGATGACATGGTGGTCACCGGAAGCTACAAGATACTGAGAACTTTGAAGGACGGAGATAAGGTGAAGGTGACCCAGAAAAGGGGCACAGGAGAGGAACGAAGGTGATGACGGAGACAAAACGTTCAGCCGCGGCTCGACCCAGACAGAGGTCCTGAGAGTGTGCATGACGCTGTCAGCTTATTCAGGAGAGAGGTAAAGTGTTAATCAGAACCGAAGATTTGTGGAAGATATATGAAGTGGGGGCAGAGAAGGTAAATGCCTTGGCGGGCGTCTCGATGGAGATAGAAAAGGGAGAGTATACCGCCATCATGGGGCCCTCCGGGTCCGGAAAGTCGACTTTGATGAACCTGATCGGATGCTTGGATACCCCCACCAAAGGCAGTTATTACCTGAATGACAAACTGGTGAGCCAAATGAACGATGATGAGCTGGCCCGCATCAGAAACAAGGAGATTGGATTCGTGTTTCAAACCTTCAATCTTCTGGCTCGTGCGACGGCGGCGCATAATGTGGAGCTCCCCTTAGTCTACAATGGAACAGAGTCGGAAATTCGGAGGAAGAAAGCTCGAGAGGCTCTAAGGCTGGTGGATTTAGAGGATAGAGCAACCCACAAGCCCAATGAGCTGTCCGGAGGCGAGCGACAAAGGGTGGCGCTGGCCCGTGCCTTGGTGAACAATCCTTCCCTGATTCTGGCAGACGAGCCCACCGGAAACTTAGACACCAAGACCGGTCACGAGATCATGAAGATATTCGAAAAGCTCCACCGGCAGGGAAATACTCTCATCATAGTCACCCACGAGCAAGACATCGCCTCCTGCGCCGATCGGGTGATATATATCCGGGACGGAGCCATTGAGAGAGAGGAAAGGACAAAGAAGTGATTGGGGCTGGCAAGTAATGACGCCCCACCAAAAAGGAGTATTGAACCGAAAACCCGCTTATATATGCATTTTTTGGAAGGCATATTCATCGCTTTAAGATCTCTGGTAGCAAACAAGCTCCGGTCGATTCTCACTCTCATCGGGGTGATTATCGGTGTGATGACGGTAATCGCCGTGGTCTCCATCATCTCCGGAATGAACCGCTACGTGGAGGCGGAGATCTCCAGCATGGGTTCCACCACGTTTTTGATCCGGAAGTTCGGCATCATCACCTCCGATGAGCAGTGGTGGGAACAGCGACAGAGAAAGAACTTCTCGCTGGAAGATATGGAAGCCATCAAAGAGAATTGTCCTGACTGTTGGCGGGTAGGGGCTCAGGCTGTAACCTGGCGGAAAGTCAAGTACAAGAATAAACATTTGTCCCGCATGGCCGTTGTAGGAGCTACCGCCAACATCACGGAAATCTCCGATCGGGAGGTATATGAGGGAAGGACTTTTTCCGAATTCGAAGTCCAGCATAACCGGCGGGTATGCTTTGTCGGCTGGGACATAAAAGAGAATCTGTTTCCCAATGAAGACCCCATGGGAAAAGACATCAAGATCGGTAATCACAGGTTCCGCATCATTGGCGTGGCAGCAAAAAAGGGGACCTTTTTGGGACAAAACCAGGATGATTACGTTTTGGTTCCCATAACCACTTATGAGAAGCTCTTTGCCCGGCGCTTTTATCTTTCGATTTTCGTCAAGGCAATAGACTTCATGTCCATGCAGGATGCCATGGACCAATGCCGCGTGATCCTGAGGGCGCGCAGAAACGTAGACTACGATAAGCCGGATGATTTTGCCATCCTGACCTCCGAGAGTGTCATGGACTTCTTCCGGCAGTTTACCCAGCTGGCACTGCTGGTGATGGGGGGAATCGCGTCCATCTCTCTGGTGGTGGGGGGCATAGTGATAATGAACATAATGTTGGTCTCCGTCACCGAGAGAACCAGGGAGATAGGTATTCGCAAAGCCTTGGGAGCCAGAAGAAGAAATATACTGTGGCAGTTTCTGGTGGAAGCAGTGACCGTGGCGCTGGTAGGAGGAGTGGCCGGTATAATAATGGGTGCGATCATAGCCAAGTTGATCGCGGTGGCCAGTCCTCTGCCCGCATCGGTGGAGCTCTGGTCCGTAGTGGTGGCTCTGCTTGTATCCTCCTCGGTAGGAATATTCTTCGGGATATTCCCTGCCATGAAAGCCGCCCGGCTGCACCCCATCGAAGCATTAAGATATGAATGAGCGCCGGAAATATCAATCGGCTTTGCCACATAAGATTAGTCTATGATAAACATTTTCGAGATAAAAGAAGCCATGTCCATGGCCCTGGCGGCCATCAAAGCCCATAAGATGCGCGCTTTTCTGACCGTGTTGGGAGTGCTGATCGGAGTTACCACGGTCATCGCCATGGTCTCTATAATAACCGGCTTGAACAAGAGCATGTCTCAACAGATAGAATCGTTGGGCTCGAATATCATCTGGGTCACCAGGTTTGAAATCGGCATCCGGTTTGAGGGCCCCACAGAGGAGGAGCGAAACCGCCCGCCCATAACCTTCGAGGACGCCATGGCAGTGGCGGAACTTTGCCCCTCGGTAGATGCGGTTTCTCCGCAGAACTGGGGACCCGGGTCCAAGACTGTGAAGTACAAGGACAACAAGGTCAGCCGATTTGAATTAATCGGGATTATGCCTTCGTATGAAGTGGTCAACAACAATTACGCGGAGGAAGGAAGATTCTTCACCGATAGCGACGTGAACTACCGGGCCATGGTAGCAGTTCTGGGACGGGACGTGGCCGACGTGCTCTTCCCCAACTTGGATCCGATCGGCAGAGAGATCAGCATCGCCGGGCGGAACTTCGCCCCCAGGAGATTCACTGTCATCGGTGTGATGGAAGAAAGGCCGTCGATTCTGGGAGACAGCCAGAACAACTTCGTTCTTCTGCCTCACCCCACCTACAAGAAGCTGTATCCGGAGGAAAAGGAACTTCTCCTGGTAGCAAAGCCCGAAAGCCCGGAAGTTATTGATCAAGCCATCGAGGAGATCACCCAGGTGATGCGAATTCGCAGGGGGCTGTCGGCAGACAAACCCAACAATTTTGCCATTGCCACGCAGGATGATCTGATGGACATGTACCGGAACATCACTAAAGCCATCTATATGGTGATGGTGGTGATCTCATCCATCGGGCTTCTGGTGGGAGGGGTGGGGGTGATGAACATCATGCTGGTATCGGTCACCGAGAGAACCAGAGAGATAGGCGTTCGTAAGGCCATCGGGGCAAGAAAAAAAGACATTCTGTGGCAATTCCTTATAGAGGCCATGACCTTAAGCGGAAGCGGTGGAATCCTGGGAATAATCATCGGCTTGCTTCTTGGCGAGTTCGTCGCGGCGGTGTCACCTTTGCCCGCCGGGGTTTCCTTGTTCTGGATAGTCTTGGGATTCTCCTTTGCCGTGTCAGTGGGACTCATCTTCGGAATATACCCTGCCTACCGGGCGGCGCGGCTGGATCCCATCGTGTCCCTGCGCTATGAATGAAGAGAAAAAGGTGACATGGTCTGTGCTTTGTGCTACAAAAAGTCGGACCCCTCTTTGAGCCGTGCGTTATGTCGCGCTTTTTTGTTGCAAAACCGTTTGGAATGAACTATGCTTTGAAGGGGAAGAGGCGTATCATCATAGGAGTAGCCGAAGTTTTTTCAAACCATTACAGATGAGGCCAGTATGCGAGTCTTCACTCCCTTAGCTTTTTTCTGCGTTCTACTGACGTTTGTCCCCGCTTGGGTTTGTGGTCAGACTGATTTCGGTTATCTTGAGGAGCAAGAGCCGGTCTTTTTCGTAGATTACGCCGCCTTCAGAGAGGAAACCGGAGAGAAGTTCAGGCTGGAAGTCTATTACAAAATCTTCACCAAGGCGCTGACCTTTGTCAAGCAGGGGGAAGGTTTCAGAGCCTCGTACGAGATCGAGATCTTCGTCTCTAACAAGATCAACAAGCAGGTGACCGGAACGTCAATGGAGGAGGACTACTTTGTGGACAGCTACGAGGATACGCGTTTGCCATCCGATTTCCTGATAAATCAGTTGGCTCTCTCGCTTTACTCGGGAAGATATAAACTGAGGATAAGACTTATCGACACTAACTCCGGCTCGGCATTTGAGCAGGAGAGGGATTTCAAGATTCCCTCCCGCACTGAGGAGAAAATCCTTTTTTCGGATGTTCAGTTTGTCCGCCATGTTTCTGACACCGCTGGAGCGTCGAAATTCGAAAAGAAGGGGAAAGTGGTGATTCCAAGCGTGTCCAGAACCTTCGGCGATACAGATCCGACGCTCATGTTTTACTATGAGGTCTACGGGGGGCCCGACGACCCTCGGAGCTACCTTCTTCACTACCAGGTGAACCTCCTGAGCGGCCCATTTTCCCGCCGGGAGACCACGACGGTGATGTTGGGTGCGGAGGTGTTGTGGGTCTTCGACAGCCTTTCTTTAGAGAACTTTCCGTCCGGATACTACTCTTTGGAGATTGAGCTTCTGGACAAGGATAAGGTTCAGGCGAAAACAGAAAGACAATTTCAGATAGACTGGTCTTACGTGAACCTTCTGAGGAACGATTATTTCAAAGCCATCGAGCAGTTACAGTATGCAGCTTCCTCCGATGAGATGAAGGAACTGAAGGAGTCCCCGGAGGAGGAACGTCTGCAAAGATGGCTTGAGTTCTGGAAATCCAGAGACCCCACGCCCGACACTCCGGAGAATGAGCTTAAGGATGAATACTACCGAAGGCTGAAATACGTGAATTGGAATTTCGCTTTGCCCACCAAGGAAGGTTGGGAGACGGATATGGGAATGGTGTACATGGTATATGGGCACCCGGACGAGGTGGAAAAACATCCCTTCGATCGGGACGTCCGGGCTTTTCAAAGATGGTATTACTACAAGGAGAACAGGGTATTCCTGTTTGTCGACCGGGGAGACGGTGAGTATGAGCTTCAGCCTCCCTACGACGGGAAATCACAGTATTATAGAGGACGACAATATTAAACCGAGAAAGGTTTTTCTGAAAAAGAATGGCCTTGAATCATAAGATTTTGGCCGTTATTCTATGGCGCCTGAGAAACGCGGGGTGATCATGGTGAAAAGAGACTCTTTGGGACGCAAGATTTTTCTGACTTTTCTCTTCTTTTTCGTTGCCTTCACCTGCTCGTGGGCAGAGGAACCTCGTAGCTTTCGAGTCGGGGTAGATTACGCCTCTTTTCGGAACTTTGCAGACAGTTCTCAAAGCTACGTAGAAATATATTATTCCTTTAATCGAAGAGAGCTCGAGTTCGTTTCCCAAGAGGAGGGATTGATGGCCACGGTTTTGATGCAGTTGAGCATCCTGGATCAAGAGGGAAACGAGGTGGAGAATCGGATGTGGAACAGCATGTGCAAGGTCAACGACGTGAAGGAAGCGCAGAGCGTGGACTACTTGATTATCGATCAGGTGGGAACTGACTTACGGCCCGGTAAGTACCAAATCCAACTGAAGGCGACGGACGTGAATTCCATGGCCGCAGGCGAAGTGAGCGTGCAAGCACAGGTAAAAGAATTCTCCGCAGGTCGACTACAGCTAAGTGATTTGGAGTTGGCTTTCAGCATCGAGGCGGATACCACCGGCGGACGTCTTACCAAGGCGGGTCAAAAGGTCCGGCCCAATCCCCTGAGGGCTTTCACACATAAGGGTGGAATGGTTTATTTTTACGCGGAGCTGTACAACCTGGCGTACCATGCTTCAGCCAAGCAGGAGTATGAGCTTAGCTTCAGAGTTCTGGATACCGCGGGAAAAAAGGTGAAGGATTTCGGAAAACAGACCAAGGTCAAGCCAGGGAATTCGGCCGTGGTGATGAGCGGGATCAACATCAGCACCTTGGCCGGAGGGGAATACGTTCTTCAGCTTGAAGCCAAAGATAAGGAGACCGGAAAGAAGACCTCTACCAGCAAAAATTTCGTGGTCATCAGGCAGTTGAGTGAGGAGGAGTTCATTGCCGAACAGATCAAAAGCTTCAAGCAGGAGGTTGTCTACATCGCCCTTCCCGGAGAACTGGATATGTTCGATCAGCTCAACTTCCAGGGCAAAAAGAGTTTCATGGACGAGTTCTGGAGAAAGAGGGATTCTGATCCTGAAACTCCTGAGAATGAGTCCAAACTGGAACACTATCGCCGCTTAAATTATGCTAACGCTCAGTTTTCACGAACCAGGGAGTCTAACGATGGCTGGAACACCGACATGGGAAGGGTTTACATCGTCTACGGGGAACCCAGCGAGATAGAACGACATGTTTCCAGCCGGGGTAGCAAACCCCGTGAGCAGTGGAACTACCACGAACTGGAGGGCGGCGCGTACTTCATCTTCGTGGACGAGGATGGGTATGGCGTGTATAGACTGGTTCACTCCAACTACAAGGGGGAAATAAACGACAGCCAGTGGGAGGAGCGAATCAGAACCGGAACCATGGATTAGAAAAAGGCATTCGACCGGCTATTACCCTTTCCGCATCTGGCTTTACCCAAGAAGCACCCGCTGCAGCGGATTTGAAAAGGAGAGAATGCGATCATGAAGAGGGTTCTCCTGCTCGGCATGTTCGCTTTTCTTATTGCGGGTTGCGGGAAAAAGGGCACTTCCCCGAAAGAGCCATTTGAGGTGAAGGTCGTCGATTTGTACGGACGGCCAGTACCCGGCGCCATAGTCGAAGGGGGAATAGACTGGGACTTCTTCCAGGTTAAGACCGATGACAGGGGTATTGCGACGGTCCCCGGCCAGGCTGAGGGGAAAAGAGCGGAGATCTATAAGGCCAATTACTTTCCCCATATAGTCCAATCGCTTTCGGCGACGCAATATACTCTCAATCCCACACCGCGTCAGTTCAGACGGATTGGAGATGCAGCAGGGAAGGCTATTCGGTTCGATTCAGGGACCCTGCTGACCATCGCCTATACCGGAGATTATCACGTGTATTCCTACGGCGACCAAGTGATCAGTGAAATCACCTCTGCCCAGCTTGCCCGGAATGTGAAGGAGACAAAACTCCGTGGCGATACACTCTGGCTTAGCACACACGAGGACGGCATCTATACCTATTCCCTGCAGAATCCGCTGGATCCGCAACAATTGCTCCATCTGGAGATTTTCGGAGATCTCGGCCCCTTCGCACTAAAGGATTCGATTATAGCTGTAGCCGATCCCTGGGAGCCGGGTCCGCTACGCGTTTTTTCCTACAGAGGCGACGGGCAGGTTCGAGAACTTTGTTCGATCAGGAATTTCATGGTAGGACAGATGGCTTTCCTGTCAGGCTATCTGGTCCTTATCGGCGGTAGCGAAACTCTGCCGACTGTTTTTGATTTGCAGGATCCCACGAGCCCCCGGCTGGTGTACAATGGTCTGGAATGGGAATGTGAAACCGGATTCTTGTTTGGTGACAGCTTGATCTTGGTGCCTCGATACGGCCAGGCTCACGGAACGGTTGGCTTCAGAATGCTTGATCTTTCCGACCCGTGCAATCCAGGCGCGGCGGGAGTATTCTCGGCCGACTCTTGGCTAACGCAAATCGTCAACGACAGCCTTGCGGTTGGATGCTATTACTTCCGTCGGTATTCGACCTCCGTTCTCACGGGGGACCTGTTGCATGGTTTCCAAACACAGGCGATTGTATATGAGGCTTGGGTACATCAATTCGGAGGGTGCGATCCTCCATACTTCATTATGGGAAGCGGTTTGTACAAACTGCAAGACCAATGAGATAAACTGTAAGAAAACGGCCCCGCAAGGCCTCTGAAGTTCGCTTATAGCTTTGGTTGAGGTGGTGAGCACAATAGATTGGTTTTCAATGGCTAACGAAAAGCTGCCCGGACTCCTGATGCACCCGATTCTCGGTCTTGACTAACCTTCAAACCTGCCCTTATGTTAATCAGAGACTCAAGCTCATGTAATCAGATTATAGCCGGAGACGAGACGATTCTCCGTGAGCTCCTGCATCCGGATAAAGCAAAGGTTCAAATTCGATACAGCTTAGCCCACGCCGCCATAAAACCCGGCCGGAGCTCACTGCCCCACAAGCTGAAAACCTCCGAGGTATACTATATCCTGGAAGGGGAGGGCATGATGCACGTGGATGATGAATCTGCGAAGGTTCACTGCGGGCAAGCCATCTACATCCCGCCGAATTCCACGCAACACATTGAGAATGCCGGTAGTTCCGATCTGAAATTCCTCTGCATAGTTGATCCCGCCTGGCGACCTGAAGACGAAGAAGTTCTGTAAAGCCAAAACCTTGGCTATTGTCGAAACCTGCGCGAAAGCATAAGCAATTAGCGGTGACTGAGATCACACGGCGATTTCACGCACTCCCCCTCCGATTTGGACTTGCCTTTTCTACCTCAAACTCATATATTCCCCACGACCGATGGCACTCCCGGTTTGAATTGCTGAAACCGCAAGAAGAGAATCGCCGCATTAATGATCGCCACTTCAAACCTTACCAAGATCTTTCAAGATAAAAAGAGGGGTGAAATCCGGGCCGTGGATTCCGTTAATATCGAGTGCAAGCCGGGTCGGGTTTACGGTCTTCTGGGCTTGAATGGGGCGGGCAAGACCACCCTGATGCGCCTTTTGTCCACCACGCTCAAGCCGACTTCGGGTACCGCTCAAGTGGCCGGCTGCGATGTCATTCAGGAGCCGGAGAAGGTGAAGGAAAAGATCGGATTCCTCTCTTGCGATACCGGGCTCTATCACAGGCTGACGGCTGAAGAAACGGTGGGCTATTTTGGGAGATTAAGCGGCATAAATGAAGATAAGCTTCATGATCGAGTGGACGAGATATTTGACAGGTTCAACATGAATGAGTTCAGGAAAAGGCGGGTGGATAAGTTGTCCTCGGGAATGAAACAGAAGATCTCCATCGCCCGGACTTTCATAAACGATCCGGAGGTATTGATCCTGGATGAACCAACACTGGGTCTGGACGTGGTTACTTCTCGAGGCATCATCGAGTTCATAAAGGAATCAAAACAGGCAGACAAGTGCATCCTCTTCTCCACCCACGTTATGTGGGAGGCACAGAAGCTATGTGATGATATAGCCATCATCCACAAGGGGAAAATACTGGAAGTGGGCACGCTGGAACAGCTCCAGGGGAAGACCGGGTTGAGCGATCTGGACGATATTTTTGTGAAGATAGTGGGAGAATAGGCTTATTGATATGTGAGAACCTCACCCTCTAATTTCCCTCTCCATGAGACGGAGAGGAGGACGGGGGTGGAGAGGTAGAAGACAAACACACAGGCAAAGATGAACATCAAAAAGGTCAAGATAATCTACTTCAAGGAAATGCTGGAGACGCTGAGGGACAGGCGCACTCTTATCTCCACCGTCCTTGTTCCTATAATCCTCTTCCCTGTCCTGATGTTCGGGATGAGCGCGGTGGTGGTGATGATGATGAGGAAAACAGAGGCCGAAGCCACCAAAGTTGCGGTGGTAGGGGAGGAGAACGCTTCTTCCTTTCTATCTTTTCTTCTGGATGGGGATGATTTTCAAAAAGTGGATGTGCAGGATTTCGAGTATGCTTTGAAGGAGAAAGAAATCCACGCTGCTTTGGAGTTTTCGCTCGATTTTGAGCAGAAGCTCACCCGAGGAGAAAGCAGCCAGGCAACAATATACTACGATGCGGCCGAGATCAGATCCAGCATCGCCTCGGAGAAACTGTCGGGAAAACTCAAAGACTATCAGGACAGCCTGGTGGCGGAAAGGCTCAGAGAGCGCAAAATCGAAAGATCACTGTTGCACCCCATCGAGATCAGCCGGAAAAACCTTGCTCCCGAGGAGAAGATGGGCGGATTCATGCTGGGGATGTTCTTGCCCTACATGATCGTGATTTTAGCCATGGTAGGTGCCATGTATCCCGCCATAGATCTGACTGCAGGGGAGAAGGAGCGGGGGACTCTGGAGACCATCCTGGTGACCCCGGTATCCCGTCTGGATATCGCCACGGGGAAATTCATAGCCGTCTTAACAGCTTCGTTGATAACCATCCTTCTGTCCACCGCGAGCATGAGTCTGTCAGTCGGTTTAGGGCTCGGCCAGATGAGCGAATTTGGTGCCGAACCGGTTTCCTTCACTTTGAGACCCCTTTCCATCATCCTGTTTCTGCTTTTGATGCTGCCATTAGCGGCTCTTTTCAGCTCTGCTCTTTTGTCCGTTTCCCTTTTCGCCAAGAGCTATAAGGAGGCTCAAAGCTATATTTCCCCTCTGATGTTTGTGGTGATCCTTCCCGCCATGATAAATTTTATTCCGGGAATTGAACTGGACTGGGCATTGGCTTTCGTCCCCATAGTCAACGTCTCGCTGGCATCTCGAGAGGTACTATTGGGGACATTCCGCTGGGAATTCATAGGACTGATCTTTGTCTCCACCTTCATTTATGCTTCCTTTTCAATCTTCGTCACCAAAAGACTTTTTGAGAAGGAGGATGTCCTTTTCCGCACCTGAGGCAAAAAGGGAACTGCATGATTCTACCAATGTAAGTTAAGAATATGGATGAATGCTGCCGCAGACCGTACGATAATCTCCTCTATTACGAGATAGCTTTTTCCTTTCGAGACATCTTCGCAGAATACTTCGTGAGTAGCAGAAGGCGGGGAGACTTGGGAGATGGAACGGGGGGTGTCAAGGTCAAGACTACGGTTTTTTGGAAGCTGGTAAATCGCACTGAGCAGACTTTTGAGGAAACAATTACTCAGGAGATCGACGATCACGGCAAGAAGCTCGGTATCATTGGGAAAGATATCAGAAGAACCATATTCCTCCAGAAGTTCTCGTTTCTTATGAGGGCTGACAGGCATTTTGAGTTTGTAGGCTGGTGGAACAACTGGAATCTTGACCAGCCATTGGAAGAAGCGCAGAAGATAGATCGACCAATCGCCCTGGTACGGAGAACATGAATTCTCGAACAACAAACCCAGGGTTGATGAAGATGAACGGATGAGGGCGAAATACGGTGTGGGAGAGGCGTGATGGTCACCTCTGGCGGACTGCAACGCACATCATGCCTGCTGCTCTCTGGATCCCGAGCATGACAAAGAAGCTATCTACAGGAATCCCAAAAAACGTTCTACTCTTGGGGGTGGTCAGCTTCTTGACTGATGCCTCCTCGGATATGATTTATCCGGTCTTGCCGCTGTTTCTCTCAGATGTCCTTAGATCCAGCGTGCTTTTCATCGGTCTGATTGAGGGAATTGCAGAGAGCACGGCCAGCATCCTGAAAGTTTTCTCTGGATGGTTCTCAGACAAACTGGGAAAGAGAAAACTTCTGGTAGCTTTGGGTTATGGGCTCTCTTCCCTGGGAAAACCCGTTCTCTCGGTGGTTGCCGCCGGCTGGCAGGTGCTTCTGGTCAGGTTTGCTGATCGTTTCGGCAAAGGGGTGAGGACCTCGCCCCGAGATGCCTTGATAGCTGATTCTGCTACCGAAGAGCAGAGGGGATTGTCCTACGGTTTTCATCGGGCCATGGATTCGGCTGGAGCAGTGGCAGGGCCGTTGTTGGCCTTTGTATTCCTGCCCTTGGTAAACGGGAACTACCGCGTTCTCTTCCTGATAGCCTCCGTTCCGGCGCTTCTGGCGGTCTTGATTCTGATTCTCTTCGTAAAAGAGCGGGAGAGAATAAGGGAAAAGGTTGGTGGTGCGGTTAAATTCGAGTTCTCCCGTTTCCATCCAAAGTTCAAGATATTCATCCTGGGAGTCACCATATTTGCCCTCGGCAACTCAAGCGACGCTTTTCTGCTCTTAAGGGCAAGAGATCTGGGCATTGGTCTGGTACACGTTCCTCTTCTTTGGCTGGGCATGCACCTGATTTATGCTCTGGTCTCCTCGCCCGCCGGAGTGTTGTCAGATAAAATCGGTCGCAAGAATCTGATCCTGTCCGGGTTGTTCATATACAGCCTGGTATATTTGGGCTTCGCCTTTGCCACCCGCCCCCTCCAGGTGTGGATGTTATTCGGCGCGTACGGGTTCTATTACGGACTGGCTGACGGGGCCATGCGGGCTCATGTGGCTGACTTGGTTGAGAAGAATCACCGGGCAACCGCCTTCGGCATCTATCATGGGGCGGTGGGTCTGACCACCCTACCCGCTAGCTTGGTTTTTGGCTGGCTGTGGCAGTCCGCCGGGGTGCCGGTGGCCTTTGGATTGGGGGCAGCGTTGGCATTTGTGGCCCTGCTGATTATCAAATTAGGGCCTTAGGCGAATTCGCAGGTCCGGTGGTTCAGTCCAGCCGGGCAATTGGTCAAGGAGAAGTCAATTTGCCCCAAATCTGTCTTCCTTGGGGATCGGCAGTAATGTATCTTCCAGATTTGCCGATATGAAAATTAGAAGCTGATTCCGGTTAACGGAAAAAAGATAAGATTTTTGTCGATTTTTTGAAGATTTTGCTTGACAAAGGAGGCAGAAAGGCGTACTTATATAACAGGAGTAAAAGGAAGTAAGAGGCAGCAAGAAAGTTGCAGTAAGTTTTTGGTTGGTTTGAGTTTTTCAATCCACGAAAACTTAGGCTGAATTTTCGTGGATTTTTTTTATCTGGTTGAGCAAAGGAATTCGAGGTTCCGGCCCGGAAGGATTCAATGAAAAGCGAATCCTCTGCGTCTGGACGAAGAGGTAACCCAAAAAACCCGAGCTTTATGAAAGGTGGTGAAAAGGTTTGGCGACTGGTAGAGTAAAATGGTTCAATGACTCCAAAGGATTTGGTTTCATCGAACAGGAAGAAGGAGGAAAGGATGTCTTTGTCCACTTCTCAGCCATTCAGGACGAAGGATTCAAAACCCTGAGAGAAGGGGATCAAGTAAGTTTCGACATCATTGAAGGACCTAAAGGTCCGCAGGCGGCTAACGTGGTCAAAGTGTAGATACTCCTGGTGGTTTGTCTGAATCGTGGTCAGACGAGCCATTCAAGGTGAAGCATAGCATCCAAAACCCCGAAGGGCTCAACCCTGGGCTTTTTGGGGTTTTCCTTAACCGCCGTACTTGGGGACTCATTTTATACAGCTTCCTGGTCATGTTTTCTGCAATTCTTCCGATATAAGAGGTGAACGCAGATTGTTATGATTTGGTCAGAGAGGAAGATTCGTGTTGATTTTTGTAGAATTCGCTTGACAGAAGACCCATTAAAGCTGCCAGGCGTGGCGAGGGTCACAGTTAGCGCCCAGAAAGTTGCAGTAAGTTTTTGGCTGGTTTGGATTTTTCAATCCACGAAAACTTAGACTGAATTTTCGTGGATTTTTTGTTTTCGTGTCAGCGATTGTGAACCAGGCGATTCGTGCGCGGGATCTCTACAAAGATCAGATTGAAAGATTTCGCTAGGGAGGGTTAGACAGAGCGTAGGTGAGTCGATACGGGGAGGAACTTTAACCTAAGAATACAAGTTATGTGAAAGGTGGTGAAGAAGTTTGGCGACAGGTAGAGTAAAATGGTTCAATGATTCCAAAGGATTTGGCTTCATTGAAGGAGAACAGGAAGGCACAGATATCTTCGTGCATTACTCGGCTATTCAGGATGAAGGGTTCAAGACCCTCAAGGAAGGGGAGGAAGTGAGCTTTGACGTAATCCAAGGGCCCAAAGGCCCGCAGGCGGCCAATGTGGTCAGGATATAGATAAGCCACTGGTGAGCAGTCTATCCTTTTGGAGGGTAACCCAGACACATAAGGCTCCGAGGAGTTCACCTGAACCCTTCGGGGCCTCCCGGTCTTACCGGGCCCGTAGAATCTGAAATTCAGCAAGACTCTCCGCAAACAAGATATCATCTTAGGCCAAACCTTAGAAGAGTATTCCCTCAGGCCTATCCGGGGTCCGCTCTATCACCTTGAATAACTCCCTCAGCGTGCTATCAGGCATCCCGTCCGAAGGATGGAGATCGCAGATTCCTTCGGGCAGTGTTCCTTCGGTGAAGACGTCCGTGATGAAGCGGGAACATTTGTCCGTGGCCAACGACGCGCTTTCCAGGCAGATAGTCTTAAAGTATATTCCGGGCGGGACTTTGAAACGTTCCGCCGGTAGATTCCCATGCGCCTTTATCATGAAATCGGTCCACACCGGAAGGGTCGTATGAGCGCCGGTGACGTTTTCCCCAATGACGATCTTGTCATCGTATCCCATCCACACACCGGCACTGATCTGAGGGGTGAAGCCGACGAACCAGTTATCCATGCAGTTATCGGAGGTTCCGGTCTTTCCACCGGCGGAACGAGCGAAACCCCTGGCTCTGGCACCAAAACCCGTGCCTCGGTTGATCACCGATTCAAGCATGGTGGTCATGATATATGCGGTTTGTGCCGAGAGCACCTCCTCCCTCTTTGAGATCTGGTTCTCCTCCAGTACGTTACCGTAGCGGTCCGTTACCTTCAGGACGTATTTGGGTTCCACCTTGATTCCGCCATTAGGGAATACCGAGAATGCCGTCACCATTTCCCACAGGGTAACCTCTGACGAACCCAATGCCAGAGAAGGGTAAGGAGCAAGCGGTGAGGTTATTCCCATGTGAGATGCAAAGAAGATAGTCTGCTGGGGAGTAACTGTTTGAATCAGTTTAGCTGAGATCACGTTTATCGATTTGGCTAAAGCCTCCCTCAAGGTTACCGGACCTCGGAACACGTCATCAAAGTTTCCAGGGCACCATTCCTTACCATCATCTCCGGTAAGTATGATGGGGGTGTCATACATGATGTCAGTGGGTCTGGCTCCGTTGTCGATGGCGGCTGTGTAAATGAAAGGCTTGAATCCCGAACCCGGCTGCCGGGTGGCCTGTACCGCCCGATTCCACTGGCTCTGGCTGAAGTCTCTTCCTCCCACCAGAGCCAAAACATTGCCAGTTTTGTTGTCCATGGCCAACAGAGCTCCTTGAATCTGCCTGTATTGTCTTTTCTCCACGGGCTCTTCGCCGGTTGAGTCGATCACCACCACTGCATAGATGGTGTCTGTCAAGGAATGTGTCTGCTCCATTTGCTGCTGCCGGAATTCCAACTCTTTTAACAGAGCCTCCTCTGCCGTCTCCTGCAATTCCAGATTCAGAGTGGTATAAACTGACAATCCTCCCTGGTAAAGTGCATCCTCACCGTATTCTTTCTCCAAGTACTGCCTGACCATTTCAGTAAAATAGGGAGCCTCACCCACGGGTGCAGAGGCCGGGTTAATCTCCAAAGGAAGACTCTTCAGTGAATCCGCCAGTTCTTTGGATATTTTCCCGAAGTCCTTCATGGATTCCAGTACTATGTTCCTTCTCTTCAGCGCTAATTCAGGACTGGTGATGGGGGAATATCGACTGGGACTCTTGGGAATGCCGATGAGAATTGCGCAGTCTGAGATGGTCAGATCTTCCACATTCTTGTCGAAATAAAGTTGAGCAGCAGCCTCGACTCCGTGCGCTCCTCTTCCGAAATAACACTGGTTTAGGTACATCTCCAGGATCTCTTCCTTAGTGTAGTTTCTCTCGATCTTTATGGCAGTCAGGACCTCTTTTATTTTGCGAGAGATGGTCTTTTCGGGGGTAAGAAATAGAGTTCGAGCTAGCTGCTGGGTGATAGTGCTGGCTCCCTGAAGACGTCTGCCAGCCCAGAAGTTATGCCACAGAGCGCGGCCCATGGCCAACAGATTTGCTCCCCAGTGGTCGAAGAATCTCCGATCCTCTGTTGCCAGCACGGCATCTATCAGATGAGGAGGAATCCTTGTCAGAGGGGTGAGGATGCGGCGTTCGGTGTAGAACTCTTTTATGATTTTGGCATCAGCTGAGTAGATTTTGGTCACCAAACTGGGCTCGATATTGTGAAGTTGGGCCAAAGAAGGCAGAAATTTCCGATAAGTGTTGTAGGTTTTGGTCGCCGCAGCAAGTAAAAGAACTAGAAGGAAAAAAATCGCTCCGGAAATGATAAAAAGCCTCTTCCTCCTGACCCACAGTTGACATATCGATGTCCAGGCAGTTTTCAAAAATTGCGTTTGCAACTCTACTCTCCGAATTTTGCGAATGCTCAAAGTACGTTACGCTAACAAAGTAAGCCCTATTAGACCGGCAGTCAAGAAAATTGTGATACCCGCCTGGATAATAACAAGGATTTGCACACAGACTCCCCCGTTCTCCCGGAGGGACCGAATTCCAACTTTTCCTTTGGATTCTTGAGCATTGGTTTTAAATTGACAGCGGGATGAGTGATATTCTGGTAAAAGTCTACAGGAGAGATGCGATCGAGAGCATCCATTATGGCGCGATTGCCGTGGTGGATTCTTCTGGGAAGCTTTCGTACTCAGTTGGTGATCCGAACTTCGTGACTTTTCTAAGATCCTCCGCCAAGCCGCTTCAGGCTTTGGTGGTTGTAGAGTCGGGGTCGGCAGAGGCGTTCGGTCTTAATCAGCGGGAGATTGCCATAATCGCCGGATCGCACAACGGAGAAACAAAACACGTCAGGGTCGTGCGGAGCATCTTAAGGAAGATTGGCCTGAATGAGAGTCACCTTCAGTGCGGCACCCACGTGCCTCACCACTATACGGCATTGGGCTTGACCCCACCCAAGAAGAGATTCTCTGCGCTTCAACACAATTGTTCCGGCAAACATGCAGGGATGCTGGCGGTATGCGTGTATGAGGGTTGGAGCTTGAGAGGTTATTTGAATCCCCGCCATCCCGTGCAAAAACTTGTTCTGAAGAAGATAGCAGAGTTCTGTGAATATCCAGAGCGAAAGATCAAGGTCGGGATTGAGGGATGCGGTGCTCCCACCTTTGCGCTTCCTTTGAAGAACATGGCCATCGGATTCTCCAAACTGAGGAGCTTCAAAGCCCAAGACGAGTTGACCGCTCAGTCGCTGCAGGTAGTGGCGGACTCCATGTGGAGATATCCAGATATGGTCTCCGGAAGGGGCAGGTTCGACTACGAATTGGCGACGGTCAGCAAGCGTAACATCTTGGCCAAAGCGGGAGCGGAGGCCCTGCATTGCGCGGGAGTATTAGAACATGGACATGGTGTGGCGGTGAAGATACTGGATGGTTCCAGGAGAGCAATCCCGCCAGCGTCGATTGAGGTGTACAGGCAGTTAAGTGTTCTGGGCAAGACTCAACTGAAGAAGTTGACTCACTTATCCTCTCCTTCTATCCGCGATCACGAGGGTAGAAAAGTAGGCTATCTGAAGCCTGATTTCAGACTAAAACGGCGCCGATAAGATCCTTCGCGATGTATAGTTCCTCATATTCATACTTGAGGTTGCTGGAGACCTTTGTCTAACCGTACCGGTTCGCCCAACCTGGAAGCCGGCAGTACTGAGTGTCAAGCTCTGGCTCGCTCTGAGATTTTTCGCTGGATAAGTAACATAGAGGCTGCCAAAAGAAGGCGTCTGCCTCTACGGTTAGCCTACAGGTTAGCACTTAGAGTTCTTCCCGTGCCGGAAATGGCGAAGTTCCCGTGTAAGTTGGCCTTTGTGGCTTTCTCGTATATGTTCAGACAGAAGATTTTTGTTGCAATCTTCTGGAAAATGCATAATATGTGGCTCTACGCAAGAGGATTCTTATGAAAACAAAAATCAGCAAGCTTTTCCCGGAGATTGAGCAGATCAAGGACAGAAGCCTCAGAGATCAGGTAGTCTCCGCCTGGGAGGAGGCGGTAGAAAGAAGCGACTGGGAAATCGAAGAGCTTGAGTCGATTCCCTTTACTTTGCTGATACCTGACTGCAAAATCAATCTGGTCACCCATACCAGAGCAGTGACTCAGACATCCTTGAAGGTTGCAGATGTGATACTGGATTTCTACAAGGTCAGGGTGCACATCAGCTTCGATCTTCTGATTGCCGGGGCGATACTGCACGATGTAGGGAAGGTTTTGGAATATGCAAAACAGGGTGGCGGTGTGGTCAAAAGCAAAGCCGGGAAACTTTTGAGACATCCTTTTTCCGGAGTTGCTCTGGCATACAAGCATGGTCTGCCGGAAGAGGTGATTCATATGATCGCAACGCATGCTCGGGAGGGGGATGAGGGGTACCGTTCCGTCGAGGCCATGCTCATTCATTATGCAGACTTCATAAACTTTGAAAGCCTGGGCGGAAAGATGTGACCGCCAGATCAATCCTAATCTGAGACAACACTCTTTTTTTGCTTCGCTTGCAGAACCAAAAACTAAGCTGAAGGAGATGCAGATATGCCCACCAACAGGAGACAGGTCAACTTAGACTTGGATGAGATGCCCGCCCGATGGTACAACATACTTCCGGATTTGCCAGAGCCGCTTCCTCCGCCCCAGGATCCCGAGTGCGGTGAATCAAGAATAAAAAATCTTCCCAAAATCCTCTTGGGCGAATGCCTCAAGCAGGAATTTTCAGAAGAGAGATGGATTGATATTCCGGAGGAACTGCAGCATATTTACCACCAGGCGGGCAGGCCCAGACCGTTGTTCAGAGCGGTGAATCTGGAAAAGAAATTGGATACACCGGCCCGGCTTTATTACAAAGCCGAATTCTACAGCCCGACGGGCAGTCATAAGGTGAATACCGCCCTGGCTCAAGCTTATTATGCCAAAAAGGAAGGATACAAAAGACTCACCACCGAGACCGGAGCAGGACAGTGGGGAACTGCGCTTGCCTACGGAGCGGCTTTGGCCGACCTGCAGTGTACCGTCTATTGGGTCAGAGCTGTGTACAGCTGGAAACAGGATCGAAGGAACTTAATGGAGCTATTCGGAGCGAAAGTGTATGCATCCCCCAGCAACAAGACGGAATTCGGAAAAACCCTGTATGAGAAGAATCCGAATCACCCAGGCTCTCTGGGAATCGCCATATCAGAAGGCGTAGAGGACGCCATGAAGGACTCTGAAGCAATCTATTGCCTGGGATCGGTCTTGAATCACGTGCTGATGCACCAGACCATAATAGGTCTGGAAACCAAAAAGGAGTTTGAGAAATTCGACGACTATCCGGATATGGTCATCTCCTGCCTGGGAGGTGGAAGCAATTTCGGCGGATTCGCGTTGCCTTTCGTACATGACGTGCTGAAGGAAGGAAAGAAGATAAAGTTCATTGCCGCTCAAAGCCAGGCTGCCCCCAACCTTCAAGGCGAGTACAAATATGATTTCGCCGACTACGCCGAACAGACCCCGTTGTTGAAAATGTATACGTTAGGGCATCGCGTGGACATGGGTCCCATCAGAGGTGACGGGTTGAGATATCACGGCTGCTCCCCCATCCTAAGTCTCTTGAGAGACAAAGGCTATATTGACACCATTGCCTATCCCCAGGACGAAAAACACGTTTTTGAGAGGGCCAAATTGTTCATTCAAAGCGAAGGCTATCTGCCTGCCCCCGAATCTGCCTACAGCATTGCCTGTGCTGTAGATGAGGCCATCAAGTGCAAAGAAGCTGGTGAGAAAAAGGTGATTGCCTTCAACGTGAGTGGACATGGGTTTCTGGACATCGTGGGATATAGGGCCGTTTTGGGCTTGAAATGACGGTGGAGGAGATATCTATATGAAGCTGGATGACGTGGTCATCACCCGAGCTATCGTGGAGAGCTTCTACAAGAAATTCCTGGAATATTCTGAGGTAGACGTTGCCATTGCCGGAGCCGGTCCGGCAGGGCTCTGCACCGCTTACTACTTAGCCCGGGAGAAAATCAAGGTGGCTTTGTTTGAAAGGAAGCTAAGTATTGGTGGCGGGATGTGGGGTGGGGGTATGATGTTTAATGAACTGGCGATAGGGGAAGAAGGAAAGGCAATTCTGGATGAACTCGAGGTAAGTTATAATGCCTACCAAGAAGGTTACTACACTGCCGATGCCGTTGAATGCATATCCACATTGTGCTCCAAGGCAACAAAGGAGGGGGCAAAAGTCTTCAATCTTGTCAGCGTAGAGGATATAATGCTGGAAGCTGAAAAGGTTTGTGGACTGGTATTAAACTGGTCGGCAGTGGAGATGGCGAATCTGCACGTGGATCCCCTTACCGTAAGAGCTGGATATCTGGTGGAGGCGACCGGACACCCGGCCGAGCTGGCCAAGATAATTGTCAGAAAACTGGGTCCAAAGCTTTTCACCTCCACCGGCGATGTGGTAGGAGAAAAGCCCATGTGGGCGGATATGGGAGAAAAAGAGGTGGTGGAGAATTCAAAGGAGGTTTTTCCCAATGTGTACGTGGTAGGGATGGCTGCCAATGCAGTCTATGGCTCGCACCGCATGGGCCCGATCTTCGGCGGTATGCTTCTTTCCGGTAAAAAAGTGGCGAAGGAGATACTGGACAAATTGAAAAGTCAAAAATAAGAGTTTCAGGACTGCAATCATAAATTCAAGATTCCACCAGTCTAAATTCCAGGAACGGGGGAGAATGATGCCGAGAATTCTTAGTTTGGTGCTATTGGCCCTAATGCTTTCAGTCGTCCCGATTCAGATGGTTGCAGCACAAGACCAGGCAGAGGGAGAATTGCAGGTTACCGCTTCGGCTGACAGTTCAGAGGAGACTTCGGCCCAGATGCTTCAAAGTCAAGCGGAAAAGGAAAAGCGGCTGGAAGAAGCGATCAAATATCAAAGGGCAAAAAACACTCTTTACTTTGCAGACCAGGGCTATAGCATACTGTTTTTGGCCTTGTTTCTCTTCCTGGGAATATCCGCTTTCCTTAGGAGGCAGGTCGAGAAGATCACGAAAAAGCGATTCTGGGTGGTGGCTTTCTACACAATTCTGTTTCTGATTATCGCATTCATAGTAGGATTTCCTTCCAGCTATTATGGCTTTTCCTTAGAGCACAAGTTCGGTCTATCCAATCAGACTTTCTCCGGGTGGTTCGGCGAACAGCTTTTGGCTCTGGCGGTTATGGCGATCATCGCTCTCATTGCGGTAGAGGGGATATATCTGGCCCTGAAGAAGGCTCCCAGAACCTGGTGGATATATGTGTCGGTGGTCTTCATAATCTTTACCATTGTCCTGGTGAATCTGGCCCCGATTTTGATCATGCCGCTTTTCAACGTGTATACTCCTTTGCCGGAAGGGGAACTACGAGATAGATTGGTGAAGTTGTCTGCCAAGGCCGACGTAGAGGTGGGTGATATCTTCACCATGGACATGAGCAAACAGACCAAAAAGGCTAACGCCATGTTCACCGGGCTGGGCAACACCAAAAGGATCGTCTTGGGGGATAATATGGTGGATGAGTTCACTGCAGACGAGATCGAGGTGGTCATCGCGCACGAGATGGGACACAATCTCTTGCGTCATATCTGGCAGGGCATTCTCTTCTCAGCAGTTTTGGCAGCGATAGGATTCTTCATAATCCATCTGACCGGTCCCCGTGTCATAACTCGATTCAAAAGCAGGCTGAAGATCGAAAATATGGCGGATGTGGCTAGCTTGCCCTTGATCCTTTTGATATTCAGCATCTACAGCATAATCACCATGCCCATCGGTCCGGCGTTCTCCAGACACATGGAAAGACAGGCGGACAAGTTTGCGTTGGACATGACTCAAAACAAAGAAGCGTTCATCTCCACCATGAACGAGTTAGCTTATATGAATCTATCTGACCCTAATCCAAGCCCCGTAATGGAGTTTCTGCTGTATGATCATCCGCCCATATCGAAGAGGATAAAATTCGCACAAGAGTATAGGTTCTAAATGTAGCGGAAACCTTCAGGTTTCCACAATGGAAGGCTAAAGCCTTCCGCTACATTTTGGGAAGGGAATGAGCCGGCAATCGGGAGTCAGGCAATGGCTGGAAAGATGGTTATTGAGAAGATTCTGTCGATTGGCACAGGAAAGAATGTTTTAGTTTCCATAATGGAAGGCTGAAGCCTTCCGCTACATTTTGGGGAAGGAATCAGCCGACAACCTGGTTATTGAGAAGATTCTGTTGATTGGTTCAGGAAAGGATGTTCGAGTTTCCGTGATGGAAGGCTAAAGCCTTCCGCTACATTGTCTGGTCGGTCACTGATATGCAGACCGAACGAAAAGCTAATAGACTGGCGCTGCAACAGTACCTTGGCCCGAGGATGTATTTTCTCACCCTGTGCTGTTCTAGCGGAAGGAAGTTGTTCAGGGACGCCCGGATAGTGAATTCCGCATTAGGCAAGTTGCAGACATGCTGCCAGACTCACGGTTTTAGGAATTTCGCCTATTGCTTTATGCCTGATCACTTGCATCTGTTACTGAAAGGCGAAGAGAAATCAGATTTGGTGAGAATGGTCAAGCAATTCAAGCAGCTCACAGGTTATTACTTTAGGAGGGGTGCGGGAAAGCGGCTTTGGCAGAAAAGCTATTATGACCACGTTCTTCGCAAAGAAGAGGATGTAAGAGGCTTCATCAGATACATACTGGAGAATCCGGTGAGGAAGGGACTGGTCAGTCAGCCACACGAATATCTGTTTTGCGGGTCTCTCGAGTTCGGAGCCGAAGTGTTCAAGATGTAGCGGAAACCTTCAGGTTTCCACAATGGAAGGCTAAAGCCTTCCGCTACATTTCGGGGAAGGAATAAGCCGACAACATGATTACTGAGAAGATTCCGTCGATTGGCACAGGAAAGAATGTTTTAGTTTCCACAATGGAAGGCTGAAGCCTTCCGCTACATTCCGGGGAAGGAATCAGCCGACAACCTGGTTATTGAGAAGATTCTGTTGATTGGTTCAGGAAAGGATGTTCGAGTTTCCGTGATGGAAGGCTAAAGCCTTCCGCTACATTTCGGCAAAGAAATGAGCTAACAATTGGGAGTGAGACAATGGCAGGAAAGACCATCATCGAGAAAATCCTGTCGACAGCATCAGGAAAGGATGTTCACGCCAACGACCGGGTGTGGGCGGAGGTGGAACTGACAGTAATCAGGGATTTTGGAGGGCCTAATGCGGTCTTAGAGTTTGACAAGTTCACCAACAAGGGCAAAGTAAAGGAGCCTGACAGAATCGCGCTCACCTTCGACTATCAGGCACCGGCCAAAGATATGAAAGTGGCTCAAAATCAGGTTTTGTGTCGACAGTTTGCAAAGAAGCAGGGCATCCAAAACCTGTTTGACGTCAATTGGGGTATCGGACAGCACGTGCTATTAGAAAAAGGTATGATCAGACCTGGGACAGTGGTGATCGGGACCGACAGCCACATGAATCTTTTGGGCTCGGTTGGATCATTCGCCTCCGGGGTCGGAAATACCGACATCGTGGCGGCCTGGTATTCGGGAAAACTGTGGTTCCGGGTGCCAGAAACTATCAAAGTCACCTTCAAGGGTAGTTACAAAGAGCCGGTTTCAGCCAAAGACCTTACCCTCAAGTTCGTCGCAGAGATCGGGACAGATAAGCCCAATTATAAGTCTCTGGAGCTTTGCGGCGAGCCCATTGACAATCTCTCCTTAGCCGGAAGACTGACCCTGGGAAGCATGATGACCGAGGTTAATGCCAAGATCGGCTTCATTCAACCTAATGGTGAACCGCTGGAGTTCTTAAGGCAAAGATGCGGAGACGACCTGGGGATCGTGACCTCGGACCAAGATGCCCATTATGTGGACGAGGTAGAGATAGACGTTGACAAACTCGCTCCTCAAATCGCCTGTCCCCATACCCCAGACAACGTTAAGCCAGTGGAGGAGATCGAAGGGAGACCCTTTACTGAAGGATTCATCGGCTCCTGCACCAATGGAAGGTTGGAGGATTTCAAGGCAGCGGCAAGGATCCTGAAGAAAGCGGGAAGGATCCATCCGGAGGTGAGATTGATCGTTAGTCCGGCTACCAGAGAGGTAGCGACCAATATGCTTGAGGCGGGGCTTTATCAGGTCTTTATGAGTGTGGGAGCCATGGTGACCAATCCGGGATGCAGCTTGTGCACGGCCGGCCATCATGGCGTACTGGGAGAGGGAGATGTACTTTTGTCCACCTCAAACAGGAACTTTCTGGGAAAATTGGGAAAGGGCGCGGAAGTCTATCTGTGCAGTCCCGCCACGGTGGCAGCCTCGGCGGTGGAAGGAAAGATCACCGACCCCAGGAAGTATTGGTAATAAGGGAATCGGCCGTTAGAGCATCAAACATCTCAAGCCTTGGCGAGTCAATGAAAGGAATTATGGTTAACACGTCCACGGCCGTAGTAGCTGATTTCTTGTATGCTTCGGTGGTAGCGGTGATCTTAACTCTGTTATTCAAATAGCTCAAAATAAGCGCAATTTTAGACTTTGGAATACTCGTATAAGAGAAAACCTTTCTTTTAGGGAGGGCTTTCAATGTCAGCGGTTACAGCAGAGGCGAAAATCCTGGGACTAAGACCTGATCACATTCAGGAAAGGCTGGGAAACAAAAGCAAGGTCTGTCTGCTTAACTCTCATGATATCTTCAGAGCATTAAGGGACGAAAAGATAATCATAATGGCATGTAACGCCCGCATCAAACACGTGATTCCGGGCATAATGAAGGCAGCTGAAGAGTTGGACTCAGTGGTGGCATTCGAGTTGGCCAAAACCGAGGGCGGAGTGGACGGCGGTTATACCGGCCAGACTCCTCAGATCTTTTTCCAGACCGTAGTCGACTACGCGGATGGTATCAGATTCTCAAAGCCCTTGTTTATTCATGGAGACCATACAACGGTAAAGGATACAACCCCGGAGGCCTTTCAATCTGCCAAAGAGCAAATACAGGCGGAGCTTGAGGCCGGATATACGTCAATAGCCATTGATGCCTCCTTCAACGAGTTGAAGGATAACATCGGCATCACCAGTCAGCTCGCCGAGCTTATCAAGCCCTATGGGCTGGGCTTGGAGGTGGAGGTGGGAGAGGTGAAGGCAGCCGGGCAGGAGGCGGAACTGACCACAGTGGAAGAGGCAACCACCTTCATCAATGGTTTGTCTGACAGCGGAGTCCACCCTGATCTTCTGGCCATCAACAACGGATCAAAACACGGAAATTATCTGGAAGGAGAGGAGATATTCATTGATCTGGAAAGGACAGGGCAGATTTTTGATGCCATCAGACCGAGGGGGATTTGCATAGCTCAGCACGGAATCACCGGAACTCCTTTGAATGTGGTGGGCAAATTCGCCGACTTCGGAATTCGTAAAGGGAATGTGGGTACGGAGTGGCAGAACATCGCCCATCAGTTTTTGCCCAGAGACTTGATGGATCAGTTGAAAAATTGGGCAGAGGAAAACAAGAAAGATATAAAATTCGCCACCAGGGAGTTCAAAAAGGAGATAGATTCAATCCCCCGGAAGAATGTTCAAGAGATAGAACGGAAAGCATATGAGGTGGCGTCTTCTTTCATAGAAGCTTTTAGAGCAGGCAATTCAGCCAGTTTGCTGAAGAAAAAGTTTCTTGAGTGAGGGCTAAGAAGAAGTGACCGCGCAGGAACGGTCCATTTGATAAAATGCAACAATTAGAAGTCTACTGAGATTCCAGCTGCCCAACCGGATTATCGGGCCATCTGGCTTAAAAATGGTTGACAAGATTCACTTTTTTTATATAATATGAGTTAAAATAAACAAAGGTAAGCCTATAGAGAGAGATTGGTTAAAGGGTTTGTTTTTTTCTTCGAGCGCGGCCTGGTCCGACGCTTGAGCCAAGGCTTGAACAGAGCAAGCGCAACCCAAAGAATGCGAACGGGCAGTTCCAGGTTGTGCCTGATATTACGGGAAAGCTAGTTCGAAGGCCCTTTAACTGTTGACACTGTAGGAGCTGGTGCCGAGTTGTTTACTCCCAAGGCTTCGCGTGATCGGTTCTGTGTCCCTTGAACTTGCTCGGCTTTTTTGTTTATGAGGAGTCTTTTCTTCTCCCATAGCATCAAGCTTGGTCTTTCGCTGATGGCCATGATGCATTTCTCCTATGCCGAAGCATCTGTGCCCCCGGAGTATAATGACATGGAGATCCTGAAATCAGACCAGGAGGGCGTAGTTTTCCGGTATCTGGTGCCAGAGCCCCGGAGGAAGAAGATCGAGATTCTGGGGCGGTCCTTCGATCTTATGAATATCGACAAATGCGGTCTGCCCAACCTGCCGGGGACACCCCAGATTCCCGTAAGAAGGGTGTTGGTGGCGCTTCCGCCCGAGGCAGAAGTCTCGGTGGAGGTGTTGGATAGAAAAGAAACTGAACTGCCGGGTATAGATCTGGCTTATGCTGTCCCGGTTGAGCCTGACCAGGCGAGTCCGGTGGGCTACCGCCCCATACCCATCAAGCCAAGGGTTTTGCAGAATGAGTATTATCCGGCTGAAATCGTTTCCTTTGACTCTCCCGCTTCTCTGAGAAATCAGAGAATAGTCGAACTGGAGATGTTTCCGCTTCAGTACAATCCGGTCCGAAAAAGCGCCAGATATCATTCTGAGATCACGGTCAAGGTAAGCTTCCACGATGGTCGGAAAGGCGCAGTTAAGTCTGAAAGGGATCTCTTTGAGAGGATATACCAGAACGTCTTGCTCAATTACCACCAATCAAAGGGGTGGCGCGTAGCAACCGACGAGAAAAGCTTTTTGAAACCAGGGATTACCTACCCGTTTGGCTATTCTGACAACTGGTACAAGATGATAATATGGGAGAACGGGATATATAGAATCGACCGAAGCACTCTGATCGGCGCGGGAGTTCCGGTGGGTTCTCTGGATCCGAGAACGCTACGCATGTTTTCTGGAGGAGGGAAGGTTCTGCCTTTGGACAACTCTAACCCTTTCCTGGAGCTGAAGGAGATGGCCATATGGGTGTCCGGAGAGGAGGATGGCAATTTCGATTCGGAGGATTATGTCTTGTTCTTCGGCTGGTCCACAAACGACTGGGAATATGACTCGACGGGCGCAGTAGCGGATTTTCACACTAACCCGTTCACCAACGAAAACGTGTTCTGGCTGACCTTCAACCCAACCTCCTCTTTTTCTGATCCTCCCAAACGGATGCAGGTCAAAGACGGCAGCCCCGCCCAACCAGACGGTTTTGTTCCGCTGAAGTTCAAATCAAGAGTTCACATGGAGCGGGACAACACGCTGGCACAATACCCTTCAGGATATCTGGGGGACTATTTTCACTGGTACTGGATGGGAACCTCATCTACCCGAATGTTTGTTAGTTTGCCGGGCGCTCTGTCGTATGATACGTGTCTGATCAAAGTGAAGTACGTTGGCCTACCTCCCACCTTACAGGTTAACGGCGAACCTGTTGAGATCTTGGATTCCCTCTCGTCGGCCTCGTTGGCGGTTTTCAGGAGCCTCGATTTCCGCGGCGGCATGGTGGACACTCTGGATATCCGGGTTCCAGGCGACGCCTTTCTGGACTGGTACGAGATAGAATACCCCCGACGATTCGAGTGCCATGACGGGAAACTTGTGTTTGAGGGTCCGGAGTACTCCGGAGCAGTCCAGTTCGATATCTCCAACCTGCTTTCCTCCCAGGTGAATCTGTTCGACGTGACCGACTATTTTGAGGTGAAGAGATTCAGAGGTCTTGAGATCGAAGATGAATCTGCCAGTTTCCAGGATACGCTGGTAACCAACCTAAAGAAGAGATATTTCCTGGTGGATGAAAGTAGAATCAAGAAGCCATCAAGGATTCTCAGGGATGAGAACTCCGATCTGAGAGAAGTCTCCAATCAGGCTGACTTTCTCATCATCACCCACTTAGACTTCTATGACCAGGTGCTGAGCCTGAAGAGCTTCCGGGAATCGTTTAACCAGATGTCGGTGTCGGTGGTCAAAGTTCAGGACGTGTACGATGAGTTCTCTGGCGGACTCTTAGACCCCGTGGCCATAAGAGACTTTCTGAAGTACGCTTACAAAAACTGGGCCAGGCCGGCCCCGGCTTTCGCCTTGCTGGTGGGGGACGGTCACTACGATTACAAAGACAACCTGGGACAGGGCGGGGTCAACTACATTCCACCTTTCGCTCCTACCTGGGAAGGAGATAAGTCGGTTTCCGACGAGAATTACGTCTATTTCGGTCGGTATGGTTATCTGGACTCCGATTCTGCTGATATCCCGCAGACCAGAAAGCTGGACATGGTGATCAGTCGGTTGCCGGTGAGGAGCAGCGGCGAAGCCGAGGAGGTGGTGAAGAAGGTGATAGACTATGAACAGGCTCCCCAGTTTGGCCCCTGGAAGAACCTGATCACGCTGGTAGCCGACGACGAATTTGCTGGTAGCGCAAACTCTGAAGCCACTCACACTCAAGATACAGAGGAGCTGGCCAAATTTCACGTTCCCTCAAGTTTCAATCTATCTAAGATATATCTGATGGAATATCCCTTTGATTTCAAACGCGACAAACCGGAGGCGGAGGAGGCAATCATAGATGCCTTCAATTCCGGTACGCTCATCATCAACTACATGGGGCATGGTAATCCCAACGTATGGTCCCACGAAAAAGTATTTCAACGTAGCCAGGACATTCCTCGACTTGATAACAAAAGAAAGCTACCCCTCATTTACACCGCATCTTGTAGCATCGGACTTTTCTTTGATCCTGTCGGTGAAGGTATGGCGGAAGAGCTTTTAAGAGAAGAGGGTAAAGGAGCCATAGCCACCATCTCCGCCACCTGGCTGGTTTTTCCCGAACCCAATGCTGACTTGAATTTCGCGGTTTACGATCTGCTTTTGAACCAGGATTCCCTTTCCGTTGGCGAGGCGCTCTTCATTGCCAAGCTCTGGAGGCAGCCTAACAGCAATGATCGCCAGTTCGTGCTCTTCGGTGACCCGGTGCTGAAGTTGGCCGCACCCCGCCTGAAGGCAAAACTAACCGAGGTATCGCCCGACACGCTTTCCGCCCTGAGTTTGATAAACCT
Source organism: uncultured Ignavibacteria bacterium (assembly GCA_964348415.1). Lineage (GTDB taxonomy): Bacteria > Zixibacteria > MSB-5A5 > MSB-5A5 > SM1-73 > SM23-73-3. The sequence continues at coordinate 78,074 of CAYGCR010000003.1, forward strand.
GAAAGGAGAGGTCACGAATGAGGAAGGTCAGATGATGACAGATTTCAATGGTATCGCCAAGATCTTGGCCTTCGATTCTCAGAGAGAGAGAATTCACACCATGCCCAACGGCGGAAAGGTGTACTACGATCTACCCGGTCTGATCATGTTCCGGGGCGATGCCCAGGTGCAGGAGGGGAGATTTCAAGCTAGCTTCGTGGTGCCCAAAGATATAAGCTACGGCGGAAATACTGCTAGAATCAGCGCATATCTGGCAAGACAAGATCAGGACGGGGTGGCTGTTCGGGATTCGCTGGTGGTCAGGGGATCGGATACCACGGTGATAGACACAATCGGTCCGGAGATATCCTTAAGCTTCGATGACAGGGCCAGTTTCACCGACGGTGAGACCGTCCTGCCTCACTCAATCCTCAAACTCTCCGTTTTTGACCAGCATGGAATAAACATTACCGGAGAGGTGGGACACGGTATAACTCTGGTCGTAGACGAGGATTTTCAGAATCAGATCGATATGACCAAGGATTTTGAGTATGATCTGGGAAGCTACCGGCAGGGTTCGCTTTCCTACCAATTGCCCGGTCTTTCCGAGGGAAATCACGTCTTGAGCATCAAAGCCTGGGACAATGCTAACAACTCCTCGGTCTTATCGGCGAACGTGCGGGTCAGCGCCCGGAAAGAGCTGGAACTCACTCAGGTGATGAACTATCCGAACCCCTTCTCCGAAGAGACCAATTTCTATTACTACCTGTCTCAGGATGCGGATAGGGTTGAGATAAAGATATTTACGCTGGCAGGAAAACTGATCCGGCACATACCCTTCTCCTCCTCCCGCGCAGGAATTAACTTCTCCACCACTTGGGATGGGAAAGATCAGGAGGGAGATGAAGTTGCCAATGGCGTCTACGTTTACAAGATCTCAGCGGAAGGCACGGCGAACGGAGAGCGGAAGAGGAAGGAGGCTTTCGGTAAAGCTGTGGTGGTGCGATGAAGAAAAAGTCGCTACCGCAAGGGAAAGTGACCCAGGCGGGCAAGAGTTATCTTTGCGAAATTCTTGCCGATTTTAGAGGAAAAGTCACGTTTTTAGGTTACCCTTAGGATAAATGAAAATCCGGACAGAAAATTGTCTGTTTTAAGCTGGAGTGTGTCAATGACGGAGACGAGCAAGCATCTTAAGGAGGTTACAGGATGAAGAGAGCAATCCTTGTATGTCTGATCTTGGGTTTGACCGTGGTCTTCTCTGGTTCAGACTGTCTGGCGGACGTAAGTCGTTCGGGAGTCCTGTTTCTGAGAATTGCGGCTGGAGCCAGGGCGGCCGGAATGGGAGAGGCTTTTGTGGCAATCTCGGATGATGCCACCGCTACCCACTGGAATCCGGCCGGACTGGGAACCTACCCCTTGACTTCCACCTGGTTGGAATATCCCTTACCACCCGGATTTGAACTCAAATCCGTCGCCCTACTGCGAAATGAAGTCCCGGAACTGAACTACAAGCGATACGACGTATGGGCCATAAGTGACTTTGATTTGTTTCGGTTGCACCGATCAAAGTGGCTTAACTATGAGAGATATTCCACGTCTTCGGGCGAATCGCTGGAGAGTATTCTCAGAAAATATTCGCAGCTACAGGATGAGGAGAAGATTAAGAGGATGAGCGAAATCACCGCCGGGTTCAATAACCCGGTGAGCAAGGATTCCCTGGTGGTCTTGAAAGAGAAGACTCTGAGTTTCGACCTGGAGGGCAGGGAAGGGATTTATTCTGTCTGGGAAGATATCCTCTCCTCCTGGGACGAATGTCATTTGGTTCGGGAACACCTTCTGGGCTTGCTCAAGCGGATGAACGATTTTCTAGCCGACGATAGTCTCACCGCCGAAGAACTGGATCGGATCTCATCCCTCCTTCCTAAGGTCATCAGCAAGAGGTTGCCTGACCAGATAAGGATTCCTTACCGAGTGTTATTCACCGACACGCTTACCTGCATCGCCTCCGAAGGAAAACTGCTCTGGTTGGGCAGCAAGGACGGTCTGTTCTCCTTTGACGGAAAGAGGTGGAAAAGCTATTCCGCCGAGGACGGACTTCTGTCAAATCACATAACCGCCATCCTTCCCATTTCCCGGCGCCACGTGTGGATCGGGACGGATCGTGGCACGGTCAGGTTCGATGGGTCGCAATGGACTCAAGTTCCCCTCGGAGAGCAAGTGCAGGATATGCAGGTGGTAGACTTCGCCAGCCGAGGTGAAAGGGACATCTGGACCGCCACCAAGACAAAATTGTTTAAACTGGAGGGAGAGTCGTGGCAGCCCTATGAGAAGTATGTGTTCAAGATTGGCGATTCTCTGGAAAAGGTGATCAGAAGGTTTGTGGGAACCGAGAATGAAAACATGATTCTGCGAGCCACGCAGATGGCTAAAGCTCATAACGACATTGCGGACACGGTGGTGACTCCGGGTCAAACCATAAACCTCCCCTTTGAGTTGGCGCTACAGACCCGGATCACTGCTCTGACTGTTGATAAACGAGGGGATCTGTGGTTGGGCACGGATCAAGGACTGAAAAGATATACCGAGAACGCGTGGTACACTTACGGATACAGGGTTTACACGGCGGCAGAGGAAGATGATGCAAAAAAGATCGCGCAGAACTTCCTCAAATCTAACGATGAGGAGAAGATCTCGAGGCTTTCCGAGATGATCATCGATTACAATCAACTGGACACCAGCGGAAGGGTCGGGCCGGGCGAAAAGATATATGTGTATTACAACGCCACCGGAAGCGAGATCCTGTCCCTGGCTGAGGCGGGAAAGGATAAACTGCTCGTAGGGACCCAGTACGGAACCATCAGATGGGACGGGGAAAGCTGGGGAAGATATTATCATGCCGGATTGGAGAGAGCAAAAACCAGAAACATCATTCACAAGGACGGAGAGTTGTGGTTCGCCACCGATGAGAAGCTGGTGATATACGCGCATGCCAAACGGGAGATCACCTTCATGCATGCTAACTGGCTGCCGGAGTTGGCTTCGGATTTATACTATGATTATTTCTCCTACGTTCAGCATATGGAGGGCTGGGGGACCGTGGGATTCAACCTCACCTACCTGTCGCTGGGACAGAATGTCCGCACGGACGAATTCGGAACACAAAAAGGCGTATTTGACAGTTACGAGATGGCTTTCGCCTTCTCTTACGGTACCCGCCTGAGCCCCAGCCTGTCTACCGGGCTCTCTGCCAAGGTAATCTACAGCCATCTGGCTGATCAAGGGACCGGGTTTGAGAAAGGAAAGGGCTCGGGGTCCTCCTTTGCCTTGGATGCCGGACTTCTATCCAAGACCTTTATAAAGAGATTGACACTGGGAACCGCCTTAACCAACCTGGGACCAAATATCGCCTATATTGACCTAAACCAGTCCGATCCGCTGCCACGCAATCTGGCCATTGGTCTGGCTTACCGGATTCTGGACACCCCCTTCAATCGTATGACTGCCACCTTCGAAGTGAATAAGGAGCTGGTGGGCCTGGACGATCCCCTGAGCGCCGAGATAAAGGAAGCCATAGAGAATATGGGGATAGAGTATTGGTATGGAACGTACGTTTCCCTCAGAGCCGGGTACATCTACGATCAGGTGGGTGACATAAAGACCGCCACCTTCGGTGCCGGATTGCAATATGGACTTTTCCGCTTCGATTTCGCCTACATCCCGTCGTCCAAGGACCTGGCCCTGGCCAACACCATGCGGTTCTCCATGACTGGAAGGTTTTAAGCGTACCGGGTGCAGTTCTCGGTCAGCGGCTTGGCTTGCGGCCTAATCTTAACACGGGGAATGTCTTGAACTTTTTGAAACCTGTAGTCTTGACCTTGATTTTGCTTTCGCTCTTGGGCGGCCTAACCTGGGCAAGCTCAGACAGGATTCTGAAGATTGAAGACAAAAAATATCTACGGCTGGGTGAGAAGTCGCGTTCGTCTGCGGATTATCCTGGTTTTAAAAACCACGTGTCGAAGAAAAACTTACTTGGGCTTCAGAGGGAGACCCCTCATTCGCTTCCCCGCTTCTCTGAGCTGGCCTTTTTGCAAACCAAGATATTGAGAGTACTGGCAATCAGGGTAGAGTTCCAGGAGGAGATCCCGGACGATCCTCTCACTACGGGCAACGGTCTCTTTGATATGAGAAGCCAGGAGGAGTATTTCGAGCAGGAAGGTCACCTGATAGACCCATCCCCTCACGACACCCTGTATTTCAAGACACATATCCGAGCCCTGTACAACTACTGGTGGACCGTGTCCCAAGGTCAGCTGTCCCTGGAAGGAGAAGTGTTTCCCAAAAGCGAGACGTTAGCCTATCGCTTGCCCCACCCCATGGTTTATTACGGGGCGCCGGATTCCTCTCTTTCCGGCAAGGTGGAGATGCTGAGACAGTTTTTCCACGATAGTTTCATGCTGGCCGACTCTCTTTCGATTCATGACGATCCGCAAATCTACGGAATAGATTTCTCCCGCTACGATTGCTTCGTCATCTTTCACGCCGGCTCGGACCTACAAAGTGATCTGGGGGCGCTGGTGGAACCCACGCCAGGTGATCTCTTCAGCGGCTTCATCACCTTGGGCGACACGGTGTGGGTAAGCGGCGGCACTTTTCCCATAACCGAGGGAACCTTCATGCCGGAGACTCGCTCTCAGGATAACCGGGTCACCGCTTTGAACGGGCTGTTTGCCCACGAGTTCGGACATCAGCTCGGTCTACCGGATTTTTATAACTCCGAGACGTTTACCACTCAGGTTGGCGACTTCGCCCTTATGGATAACAATGCTCAAAATGTAGGGGTGGATGTGGGATATGCGGTTTTCGTCTCCGGGGTCTTGCCGGTCTACCCCTGTGCCTGGAGCAGAGCCTTCCTGGGGTTTGTTGAACCGGTGGAGACCCTAAGCCAGACGGGCATCGGACTATTCGCCGCGGAAATGTCGACCGAGGGTCTCCAAATCATCAGAATCCCTATAAGTCCGGAGGAGTATTTCCTTTTGGAGAGCCGTCAGCAGGATCTGGATGGTGATCATCTCAGCGCTCTTCGGGCAGATAGCGCCACCAACGTGATACTGGGGCCGGTGAACGAGCAACGAGTGTACAACCGTGAATATGACTGGCTTCTCCCTGGCTCCGGAATCTTAATCTGGCACGTGTACGAAGAGGTGGCTTACTTCGATTTCGATTCTGACGGCTTGAACAATTTCTGGGACAACGATCTGCAGGTTGACAAAAACATGCGCTTCCTCACCCTGGTGGAGGCAGACGGAATCATAGATTTCGGCGGAGACTATTATACCGGATTTGGTCGGAAGGAAGATATGTTCCGCAAGGGAAATAACACCGCCCTGACCCCTTATACTTTCCCATCTTCGAAAAGCAGAAGCGGTTCGGATACGCATATCTGGATCACCGACATCGGTCTTGCCGATACTCTGATGACCCTGGACGTTTCACGGGACTGGGTCCAAGATGGTTTCCCTCAGAAGTTCATTCCGGAAACGGGAGTCAGCTCGCTGGTCTCGGACAAGGGAGACTTGAGGATCTTTGCCTCCTCGGGCAGATTCATTCACGCCTGGGATCCAGGCGGTGCGGCGCTGTTTCCCCCTCCAGATTCAGTCGAGATAATGCAGTTTGATTCCACGCTTATCACTCTGCCACTGGCTATCTTTGCACAAGATGACTTCGATTTTGTCGGACCACCCTCTCTTGGGGACCTAAATGCAGACGACACCTTAGAAGTGGTAGCCGTGACCGTAGATGGCAGAGTGTGGGCTTGGCATGCGTACGATCACAACCTGGATCGAAGGGCCGATGCTATAGACGGCTTTCCAGTGGATTTGCAGGATGAGATCTCAGTTGGACCAGTAGTTGCCGGTTTTGATTCAGTCGACTCTACCCTGGAGATATTTGTGGCCACGAAGGGCGTTGCTTCTGATCCCAAAACAGTAGTCATTTCTCACCAGGGCACGGTCATTTATTCTTCGACCTCTGAGGGAGAAGTTGAAGCAATAGCACCCACCGGAGACTACGACCGTAATATCGTGATGAGAAAGACTCCGTTTTACTCGCAGGTTTGCGTTTGGAGCATATACGGCGGCCTATCACCATCTTCATGTTCTCCTTATTCCCACGGATGCGGTCCCGTCGTAGCTGGTGACATAGACAGAGACGATGATTTAGATGTGGTGTTCCGTTCTTGCGCTCCCAGGCAAGGCGTGATGGCTTCGGATTTGAAGTTCGGTGGGTCGGGCTTTTTCGTGGCTATGGATGAGGGTCCGGTGGCTGGTCCGATAATGGGAGATATAGACAAAGATGGATATCTGGAGATAGTCGTGGCTACCAGCGATAAGATTTTCGCTTACAATTTCAACGGCACCCTGGTCAGCAACTACCCTGTCACCATAAGCCGTCCGGGGGGACCTACTGATCTGATTGATTCTTCTCCTGTTATAGGGGATGTGGACGGAGACGACTACCCGGACATAGTCGTCGGCACGACGAATAAGCAAATCTTAGCCTACAACAAGGATGGCAGGATGGTCGATGGTTTTCCTCTGCCTGTGGGAGGGCCGATTACTTCATCACCCATTCTTATAGATCTGGATATGGACGCGGATGTTGAACTTCTGGTTGCCAGCGACGATGGCTTCGTCTATGCTTGGGATTTGCCAGGTATGTACGATGAAGAGAACTTTCCTTGGGTCATGTATGGTCACGATGCGGGCCATACCAACTATTTACCGAAAGAAGGCGTGCCGCCCGTCCCCCCGGTGGCGGGAGACCTCTTGCCTGCAAGGATGGCTTTCAACTATCCCAACCCCACCGGCAACCAAACCAAAATCAGATACTACTTGAAAGAAGACGCAGAGGTGAATATAAGGGTCTACGACCTTTCTGGAATGCTGGTGGACCAGTTCCCTGGACCCGGGACAGGTCAAACTCACAATGAACAAGTGTGGGACTGCTCCAAGTTTGCCAGCGGAGTGTATCTGTGCAGAGTGGAAGCGAAATCTGAAAACGAAAATCAGGTGGTGTTTTTCAAGATGGCCATTGTCAAATAGGTCGACGGATTTACGGATTAAACGGATCACAGGAAAAAACAGTATAACCTTAAGGAGGAAAAAATGAGAAGACGGTATCTTCAGACCGCCGTGTTCTTCCTGCTTTCTGTGTTTGTTTTCGCGCCACAGCTTCAAGGAAAAACCCTCATCGAAAACAAAAGGGAGTCTTTCTCCTTCGAGAATAGCTTTGCGAAGGGCGAGTTTGAACACTCCCAAAAGATTTTCGAACTGGCTCATGCCTCCTTTCTTGCCTACCAGAGTGACTCGATGCAAGAAGAAGAAATGGCGGATGTTTATGGATTTAAGGGCAAGTCGCTGAAGAGGGCTTTTTTATATTCCTTGATCATACCGGGTAGTGGAGAGCTGTATGCTGGCTCAAAAATCAAAGCTGCCCTCTTTCTGGGAGTGGATATCACCCTGTGGGCTCTTTACTTCAACTATCACGGCAAGGGCAAGGACAAGGAGAACGAATATAAAGCCTTTGCGGATGGACACTGGTCCGAGGATGACTATAAGCAGTGGCTTTATGACAGCGTATACGTCCAGGAGATCCCCTATGATATCGTCTCTGACACGTTCGCTTACAGGGACACTGTAAGGCATGAGTGGGTCTATTTCTCCCACCATCTGCCAGACAAAAAGAACCAGCAGTATTATGAGATGATAGGCAAATATGAGCAATTCCGATGGGGCTGGGACGACTTTGACGGTTTGATCCTGCCCAGCCCGAACTGGGACAATTATAGGAACCTGCGGGGAATATCCAATGATTGGCTGAACAAGGCCAAATACTCCGCCATGTTCTCGTTGGCCAACCACATACTCTCCGCCTTCGACGCAGCTATCGCGGTAAAGAGATACAACAAAAAAGGGGAAAGATTTAGCCAGATACAGTTTAAGACGAGACTTGTGGAAAGAGATCGAGAAATTATACCCAGATTGTCTGCGAGTCTTCGGTTTTAGAGTAACCTCACGACGACAGGAAATTAAGGCAAGTGCTCGGTGTGAGAAAAACAGTCTCAGCCTTTTTGGTTTTACTCAGCATCTCTGGAGTTTCTTTTGCCAAAGATGATCGGGCTCCGAGGAGCTTGGTGCGGCTAGATGAGCAGTCCTGGCAGAAGACATTGTATGATTCGGAAGCCAGAATCTTATTAGCTGACGTCTCGGAAAGTGATTTGCTCTGCCGGTACTACACATCCGAGGAGGAAGAGGATTTCTTTGAAATGCCTGGGGAATTCGAGGTGAAGAAGAAAGGTCTAAAATCCAAGACTAAGGCCGCACTGCTTTCGCTACTCTTTCCGGGTGCCGGAGAAATCTATGGCGGATCCAAAGCCAAAGGCAAGGTTTTCATGTTCTCTGAGGCTTCCCTGTGGATAGGTTTCTTTGCCTTCAGGACTTACGGTGCTTGGCTTGAAAACGACTACAAGGTCTATGCTGCTTCACGTGCCAAGGTAAACCTGGAGGGCAAATCGGACAACTTCTTCGATCAATTAGGCTTTTACGACAGCCGAGATCAATATAACCAATTCGCGCCATTGTATTATCGAGGGGAGAAACAACCCTATCCGGCAGATGATTTTTGGAACTGGGAGTGGGACAGTCGGGATTCCAGGGATTACTACAGAGACCTTAAGAATCGAAGCAAAAGCGCATCCAGAAGAGCACTTTACATGGTGGGGCTTTCAGTGGTGAACCGTATAGTCTCGGTGGTGGATGCCATGAAGACCGTGCGGTCTTACAACCGCAAGAAAAGCCTTGAATTCTCCCACCTGAGATTCGACCTCAAAGCTAATCCACTTGGTCACAATCCTCGAATTATGGTGTACGTCTCACGGAAATGGTGAGAGTGAAATTCCCGGTAAAAAGACCCAAGTTCGGTTTCCCTTTGCATATAGCGAGACGTAGGATTTTGGAGGTTGTTGTTATTGCACGTTTCTCTTCTCGCCTGGCTTGTATCACTACTGTGGAATGTTCTTCTGATTATGCTCGACGGTACCTCAACCAGTTGATGCTCGCCTCCACTGAATTAGGACATGCGACGCCAAGCCAGGTCAGAGAAACTGAACCGCAGTTGGTTGACTCGTCTGCTTCCCCGGAAAAGAAGGGTATGTCAGGTGGCCAAACTGACCACAGAACAAGAGGGATGAGGTCTCATACAAGGTATGAGAATCGCCAGACTTATTTTCATTAGCCTTGTGCTTTGCTCAAGCAGCTGCTCCGCTTATCGTGTCCAGACCGGCGCGCCTGGAGCGCAACCAGGTTCCCCGGGCACGCTAGAGGGTCTGAAGCTGGTGCAGGTGATTGGAGAAGGAAAGCTGGGTTCGGCCCCTCTTTATCTTCCCACTGGAATTGCCATAGATTTTCTGGGAAATATCTTCGTTACCGACACAGGCAATGACCGGGTAGTCAAATGTGACAGAGGAGGGAACTTTGTCGCGGAGATGGGAGGGTTTGGATGGGCAGCCGGAGAATTCAATCGACCTGCTTACATCGCCACCGATAACGGTCTGAACGTTTATGTGGTAGATGCACAGAACAAGCGAATACAGAGATTCGACCACAACCTCAACTTTATCTCCAGCATCGAAACTAAGGAAGAGGGAGGTTTCTCAGGGCTTGGCTTGCCGGAAGGAATTGCAATCAGCTCTTCCGGAGAAATCCTTGTATCCGACATAGAAGGGGATGTCCTGGTCAAATTAGACAGCTTCTTCGAGTATGAGAGAAGTTTTGGGGGGTTGGGGGAGATCTTGCGCGATCCCTTTGGGATTTTTGTAACCCCAAATGGAGAGGTTTACGTGGCAGACTCACAGAACGATCGGGTGGTGGCCTTCGATCCCTTCGGAAATCTTCTAAGAAGTTTTGGAGAAAAGGTGTTGAAGAATCCCAAAGGGGTAATGGTCGGTCAGGACAAGCTTGTCTACGTGGCCAATACCGGCAAGAACAGCTTGGCGGTTTTCGACCCAAATGGAAATCTGGTATTAGAGGAGGGTGGAAACCTGGGAACCACAGGCACGAATTTCTCCAAGCCGACCGACCTGAAGCTCAGAAGAGACAATAGGCTTTTTGTGGTGGATTCTGGAAACGGCCGGATCTTGGTGTTCGAGCTTATAAAACAGGCTTTCGATAGTCCATAAGATAACCCATGTTGCGCAAGCTGTCTTATGCTCAGTTCTTAAGATTCGATGTTAGAGCGAAACAGGTGCAATTAGGCCCCCTTTTCCGGATTTCCTGTCTCAACCAAGCACAGAGCCGGACATGTGCCAGAGCAACCGAGCCTCTGTTGTTGCTCCTGAGAATCTCACTGCTCCTAATCTTTTTGACGCTCCTGGCAAGCCCGTGTCTTCCTCAGGCCGCCGATCATTGGCAGATCGCCTCTGAAGTGGCAAGATTCGTTGTGGGTGACGGAACTCCCGGTCCCTATCAGCTTAAGAATCGCTTTATTCTGACTGGAACGGAGGAGGTGAGAAGAGGCGGCCTGGTGCTTGACCGGGATAAAGACTACGTGATTGACTACAACGACGGACTGATTACCTTCTCCTCTTCTCTTTCTCCCGCTGATACTCTCCTGGTCAGATACAGAAAGCTGAATCTGAGTCTCCGAAAGAAGTATTTTCACCGCGAGCTGGTGACTCAGGACAATCAGCCTCAATCAGCTCAATTTGGCCTCTCCGGAGCGAGGACCGGGGAGGGGCCAGGGAAAGGGGCGCGGAGTTTAGCTCGCAGCAGCGGCTCCTCGGATCTGGCTATCTCGGGAAGCAAGACTTTCTCGCTCCAAGTGGGATCTGCTCAGGATCTTTCCCTCAAACAGGGGCTGTGGCTTTCTGCCAAAGGAAAGGCAACCCGGGACCTGGAGATCTCGCTGCAGGTGTCAGACCAGAATATGCCGGCTACCCCCGATGGTACCACCAAGAGACTGGAGGAGCTAGATAAAGTCCAGATTTTGGTGCAGTCTCCTAATTTCTCGGGTACTCTGGGAGATTATTACCATAGGGCTTCGACGTCACAGCTCTTCTCCTATGAGAAGAAACTCAAAGGGGTGATGGGAGAAGCAAAAGCCGGAAGGAATTCCGCTTCGTTCGCCTTAGCCTCGTCCAAAGGAGAGTATTTCACCAACAGATTTCCGGGTGAGGAGAATAAGCAGGGTCCTTACCGATTGGTGGGAAAGGCCGGCCGGACAAACATAATGATCTTGCCTGGGACTGAACGGGTGTGGGTAGACGGAGAGGAGATGCAGCGGGGATCGAATAACGATTATACGATCGACTACACCCGGGGAAGCATCGAGTTCACTCCGCGTAGATTGATTACTTCTCATTCGCGGATAACCGTTGATTTCGAGTACTCTGTAGAGAACTACAAGAGAGATTTCTACAGTGGTAATCTGGTAACCGACTTCTGGGACGGTAAGGCAGAATTCAAGGCGACGGGAATTCTCCACGAGGACAACAAAAGCCACCCCTCCTCTTTTTCCTTATCACCGGAGGACAAGGACATTCTGAGCCGGGCGGGCAATGACGGGCTTCTGGCTTCAAAAGATGGAGCCACCTACGTGGGAGCAGGGATGGGAAATTACGAGTTAGCCTGCGACTCCTCAGGTAGTCCTTACTATCAATATACAGGGAGTGACTCGGGCTCGTATACAGTCTCCTTTTCCTGGGTTGGTGAGAAGAGAGGAAGTTACAAATATGCAGGCGCGGGGGTCTATCAATATGCCTATCCCGGGAATGGAGACTACATGCCGGTGGTACTTTTGCCTTTGCCAGAAAGCCATTCGCTATTCGATCTGGGCCTGTCATTCTCTCCCCACGGCGCTTTGAAGACTCAGATAGAGTGGGCCAAAAGCAAAAGAGACCGGAATACTTTCTCCTCCAAGGATGACGAACGCAACTGGGGGGATGCGTTTTCGTTTGTGTCCACTTACCAGAATTCGGATTTTGATTTCCTTAAGCCGAATTTTCACAAGCTTGAGTTGAAGGGCGAATACCTGGTGGTCAAAAAGGATTTTGCCCCGTTTGGCCGAATAGATCAAGTGGAGAAGGAACGAAAGTGGGATTTGCCGCAAGGGTCGGCTTCTTCAGGTGAAGAGACCTATCAATTGGGCGGACTCGTTTGGCCTGCGAAATTGCTCGGAGTGAGCTTCGATTTCGGGCAATTAACCACGCAGGAGGATTTCACCTCACACAGGAGAAGTATGGGGCTTGAAGTAAACCCGGCAAGCTGGATCTCTGGAACAGGAAAGGCCGAGAAGATAACGACCCATAGAATCACCTTAGGGGACATAAGAACCAATGGTGAATGGGCAAAAGACCTGGCGGTGATTACCGGGAACATCAAAAGGCTCTCAGCCACTTTGTCTTGGGAGCGAGAGCAGAGAAAAATCTCCACGTCCGGCCAGGTCGCTGAGAAGGACGATTTCAATCAGTTTGGGGGGAAGGTGAGCCTGGCGGTGGCCCGAGGCATAAAAACCAGTTCCGAGCTCTTTTATCGGGAGGATGACCGGTTCGCAGAAGGAGAGCCGGATAGATCATTCTCTTATACCTGGCGAAATCGAGTTTCCATTCGCAATTATCGGGACATGCTCTCCTCTGATTTGGAATTCGCCCGCAGAATCAAGAAATATCGACGTTCTTCTGCCAGTAACAGCAGGCAGGATCTGCTCACCGGTCGCATAGATTTTTATCCTCCCAGCCAGCTTCTGAATATTAAGGTCTATCACTCGCAGAATCAGGTGCACTCGGCCCAGCGCGTGGATACCTACGTGGAGGTAGAAGAGGGAAAGGGAGATTACTGGTACGAAGATGCAGGGTACGTTCTGCGTCCGGCAGGAAACTTCATTCGGCTGTCGGAGTGGGTAGGGGAGGTGCGTCCTTCCCTGGATTTGAACAAGAGCTTTCGCCTGATCTTTTCTCCCCACAAGGTTTCAAGCCCGCGGGATAAGAAATCTCTGCGCTCACAACTGGGAAAGATACTCTCCACCGATTCTTTCGTCAATATTCGAGGGAGATTCACCGATGAAAAGGGATTAGGCTTCTACTTGTTCTATCCGGCCACTCGACTGCCGGCTGGAAGCATCCTCTCCCAGAATATCCAGGTGAGGCACGACCTGTATCTTCTGCCTGCATCCAGAGCCATTAATTTTCGTCTTAGATGGGAAAAGACCGAAGATTCGGACAACCTGGTGTCTGACGGAGGTCGAGAAGAGGAAAGGGTGAGGCAGGAGCTTCTCATCAGATCCCGCTTTTCCTCCACACACTCCCTGGAGTCGCGTGTCGAAAGAGAGAGAATCGAAAGCCATTGGGGAAATCAAGGGAAGGATCTTATGGTCGGCAAAAAGTTTGAACTCGAGTTGAGCAGAAGAGAGTCCGGCACCTTTGAGATCAAGATGTCAACCGAATATCGCAAAAGGGAGGAGCAGATTCGAATCATCAAAGCGAAATTTTTCTCTCTATCACCTGAGCTATCGTGGTCGCCCTTTTCTCAAAGCAGGTTTAGTTCGCGGTTCCAATGGACTCATCTATGGTCTGTTCCACCCGACAAAGGCCTGCCGTACGTTCTGAGTGAAGGAAAGGGGAGAGGCGAGAACTATGACTGGCGTCTTTTCCTCGATTATCGATTGAATCAATACCTTACGTCGTCGGTGATTTATTCCGGAGAGTCATTATCCGGCAAAGAACCCAAGCATACTGCAAGAGTGGAGATGAAAGCTTTCTTTTAGAGACTGAAGACTGTAGTTGCTCAATTTATTGGGCTTAACGACTTACAGTACAGGAAATGCTGAACAATATGGTTCCAATCCCAGAAGATATGGCGGGAGCACTTGATTCCCAGCGTAGCCGGCAACGGTGTAAACAGGAGAGTTCAATCGGAGCGGTGGAGAACCGGAGAGGCAGTCGTAAAGAAGCCCGTTGCGCAGCGAATCAGATCTCCTCTGGCTGGCCTGACAAGTCATATTCTTGGGAACCAGTCACCGTGGTTAGCCGTCTCCTGCTTTTTCTCTCCACCTCAAACCGATACCTCCTCACTGCGCTGCTCCTATGGCTTGTGAGCTTGGTCAGCACCACCTGGGCCGCAGACCGAGACATCGGCGATCCCAACAGAGTATGCTTTTCAGATGATGTCAGAATCGAAGGCAACAGATTCTTCGACGCGGAAAGGCTTATGTCTGAAATTCAGCTAAAGCCGCGCTCTTCTCATAGTGTAGATTTGCTGGAAAGGGACATTGATCGAATCTTGACTTTGTACGAGGAAAACGGTTTCCCGTACTGCCAGGTTTCCCCTACCCATTTCACAATTTCCGACCAGGGGAGACTCTCATTCACCTTCCTGGTGGAGGAGGGCCCTCGGGTGGAGATAAAGGAAATTCAGCTGGAAGGTTTGAAAACAACCAAAAAAGAGGTAATCTTGAGGGAGCTGAGGGGAGATCTTCTTGGACTTTTTTCCCAGAGCAAGGTCGATGCTAGTCTTCGCAGGCTGGAGCGGCTCTCATATATAGCAGAAATAGAAAAAACTCAGCTTTTGGCTGGAGCTGATCCGGAAAAAGGCATATTGAAGATCTCCCTGTTGGAAAAAAGGAACAATACCTTGAGCGGGATATTGGGCTACGCGCCTGCCTCAGGAAGTCGAAAGGGGAATCTTTTTGGCACAATGGAGCTCGTCTTTGACAACATCTTCGGCACCGCAAGGATGACCCGCTGGAACTGGTCCAAGAAAGACCCGTACTCATCTCAGTTCTCCTTCCTTTACCGCGAGCCCTGGCTGCTGGGCTTTCCTCCGACTTTGGAGTTAGAATTTAGCCAGACCGATTACGATTCCACCTACCTGCAGCTATCTTTCTCCGCTAGGCTCGTTTTCAATTCAACGGGCAGGTTCTCCTGGGGAATTCAGGCTCGATGGGAGAAGGTGGCTCCCGGGACGGCAGGGGAGACTTACCTTTCACATAGCAGAAAATACGGCGTGGGGGTCGTTTTTTCCGTTGATCTTCTGGATCGGCCAGCCAATCCCCGAAAGGGCCTTTTCTATCAGGCGGACATAGGCTATGGTCTGAAAAGAAATTATTCAACGTCTTCCTTCACTCCGGAAAAGGAAAAGGCGTCGTCTAAGCAGATTTCTCTGGATCTGAGTCACTTCCTTCCCACTCTCAGGAAGCAGACATTCTCTGTGAGCCTGCACCTCAAGGCTCTGAACACGGACGAGAAGAGCATTCCCATCTCAGACCAATTCAGATTGGGCGGGATAAACAGCATCCGAGGCTACCGGGAGCAGGAGTTTGCCGGAACGCGGATCGCCTGGGCCAATTTGGAGTACAGATTTCTGCTAAACCGGAATTCAAGAATTTTCCTCTTCACAGACTTGGGCTATTGCGAACGGAACTCTCCTGCCGGATCAGCCGGCCAGTTCGGCAAAATCTCCGGAGAGAAATTAGGTTACGGTTTTGGCTTGCGGATAGATTCGAAAGCGGGATTGCTGGGTATTGATTATGGCTTGGGTGAGGGAGACAGCTTCAGCCAGGGCAAAGTCCACTTCGGAATAACGAACCGATTCTAA